>JAGSPS010000091.1 GCA_018262315.1 Deltaproteobacteria bacterium
CGTCGACGAGCGCATCCCGCATCCCGCGAGCGTCGCCGACGACGAACGCGCCAGCCTCGCCGAAGCGATCGACTTCATGGACTGGAAGCCCGGCGATCCCGTCGCCGGCACGAAGATCGACGTCGCCTTCATCGGTTCCTGCACCAACGGCCGCATCTCGGATCTGCGCGAGGCGGCGCGCGTCGCGCGCACCGGCAAGGTCGCCGCGGGCGTACGCACCTACGTGGTGCCCGGCTCGCAGGAAGTGCAGCGCCAGGCGGAAGCGGAGGGCCTGCCCGAGATCTTCCGCGCGGCCGGCTTCGACTGGCGCGAACCCGGCTGCTCGATGTGCCTCGCGATGAACCCCGACAAGCTGCGCGGCACCGAGCTGTGCGCGTCGTCGAGCAACCGCAACTTCAAGGGCCGCCAGGGTTCGCCGACTGGACGCACACTGCTGATGTCGCCCGCGATGGTGGCAGCGGCTGCAATCAAGGGCCGTGTCGTCGATGTGCGGGAGGTGCTGTGATGGAAGCGAAGGTCACGCGTGTCGAGGGTCGCGGCTGCGTGCTGCGCGGCCACGACATCGACACCGACCGCATCATCCCCGCCCGCTACCTGCGCTGCGTCACCTTCGACGGCCTCGGCGAGTCCGCCTTCGAAGACGACCGCAAACAGGCGAAGGGCAACCACGCGTTCGACGACGACCGCTTCGCCGACGCGCGCATCCTGATCGTCGGCCGCAACTTCGGCTGCGGCTCGTCGCGCGAACACGCGCCGCAGTCGCTGATGCGGCGGGGCTTCGGGGCCTTCGTCGGCGCGTCGTTCGCCGAGATCTTCTTCGGCAACTGCGTCGCGCTCGGGCTGCCCGCCGTGACCCTTCCGGGCATCGAGCTGGACCGTCTGATGGACGCCGTCGAACTCGACCCGGCGCAGGAACTCGTGCTCGACCTCGTGGCGGAGACACTCATCTCGCGCGTGGGCGTGCAGCGGATCGCGATGCCCGACGGCGCGCGGCGCCAGCTCCTCGAAGGCAACTGGGACGCGACGGCCGTGCTACTCGAAGCGCGCGACGCGATCCAGGCGACCGCCGCACGACTTCCGTACGTCGGCGGTTTCTGATCGCTTCCAGGTGTCGCGTCTAGCCGGGTTGCTCGCGGCGCCCGCTGAGCGCGAGCGCCGCGAGCGCAAAGAACCAGACGTGCGCGAGGTTCGGCGCCGCCGGCACCAGCAGCGCGCGACCGATCGGTGTCGGCGCACCGAGGAGCGCCGCGAGCAGCACCAGCGCGAGCGGATTGGCGAACGCCATCCAGCGCGGAAACGCGCTGGGGCCGCGCGCGATCGCGACGGCGAAGACGACCGAGCCCGCGGCGATCGCGGCCGCGACTCCGATCCAGAGCGGCACCAGGAACGCGCCGAGTCGCGCGACGAATGCCATCGGGTCGCCCGGCGCGACCCCGGCCGCGCGTTCGAGCTGCTCGGCCATGCCGGTGATGCCGTGTACGACACCGCCGTACGCCCCGCCCAGCGCACCCGCCACGAACACGAAACGCGCCGCGCGCCGATGCGCCGCACCGATCCCGCGCGCGACGCCCCAATAGCCGACGCCATAGAGCGGGATCGCGAACACGCCGAGCTGCTGACCCGCGAGCAGCGCACCGGAAGGCGGCGCCGGCAGCCCCAACTCGCTGCGTCCTGCGCTTCCGACCCACAGCAACAGTAGATCGCCCGCGCTCGCCGCGAGCGCCGCGACGGCCGCCAGCGCACACGCGCCGCGCGCGGTCACTTGTTCTGGAAGCGCGGCGCGCGCTTCGCGAGGAACGCGTCCATGCCCTCGGCGCGATCGGCGCTCGCGAACACCAGGCCGAACGCGTTCTGTTCGAGCGCGTGGGCGGTACGCAGATCGGCGTCCTGCCCTTCCTGCATCACGCGCTTCGCAAGCGCGACCGCGAAGGGCCCCTTGCTCGCAATCTTCTCGCCGATCGCGAGCGCCGCCTCGAGCAGCGCCTCGGGTGGGAAGACGCGGTTGGCGAGGCCGATGCGCAGCGCCGTCTCCGCGTCGATCGGCTCCCCAGCGAGCACCAGTTCGTTCGCCCAGGCGATGCCCACGCGGCGCACCATGCGGCTGGTGCCGCCGAAGCCGGGCAACACGCCGAGGTTCACTTCGGGTTGGCCGAAGCGAGCCTTGGTGGACGCGTAGATCCAGTCGCAGGCGAGCGCGAGTTCGCAGCCGCCGCCCAGTGCGAAACCGTTCACCGCGGCGATCGTCGGGACCGCGAGCGCTTCCAGCGACGCGAGCGCGGCGTGACCGAGGCGGCTGAACGCCTCCGCCTCGGCGGGACCGAGCTTGCGCATCGCGGCGATGTCGGCGCCCGCCGCGAAGGCGCGTCCGGCGCCCGTCAAGACCACGGCGTGCACGGTCGCGTCGCGCGCGATCTCGCTCGTGCGCGCGCGGAGCGCTGCGAGCGTGGCCGCGTCGAGTGCGTTCAGCACCTCAGGGCGGTTCAGCGTGAGCAGCGCAACGGCGCCGCGCCGTTCGAGTTGGACCAGGTCGCTCATCGGGCCTCCTGCTGCGGATGGGCCGTGCATCCTAGCTTGTGGATCCACGCACCGAAGCCGCGCGATCCCGTGGTATGGTGCGAGTTCTCTCGTCGTGAGGAGGTCACCGCATGGTTTCGCAGGGCAATTCGCGGCTCGCCGCGCTCGCCGCCTTCGTCGCGGGCGTGGGGGGCGGCATCGCGCTCGCCGGTCCTCTCCTTGCGCACTTCGAGGCGATCGCGCCGCTGCGGGGTTTTGGCGCCTTCGTGCTCGGATCGCTGATCGCGATGGTCGGGGGCGTCCTCGGGGCTTTCGGCTTGCGCGCGACACGTAGCGGCCGCGGCGGACGCGATCGCGCGTGGTTCGCGGTGGGCGTGGGCGTGCTCGCGCTCGGCGGCGTCCTCGCGGGCGCCCTGCCCGGCCGCGGTCTGCCGCGCATCAACGACTCCACGACGGCTCCCGGGGATCCGCCGGAATTCGTGTATGCCAAGCGCGATCCGGCGACGCGCGATCGCGACTACGCGTATCCCGCCGGCTTCGCGGAGCAGCAACGCGCCGCGTATCCGGACCTCGCGCCGATCGTCCTCACCGTGCCACCCGCGCAAGCCTTCGAGAAAGCGAAGAGCGCGGCGGAGTCACTGGGCTGGCACATCACGCTCGCGGATCCGGCGCGCGGCACGATCGAGGCGCGCGACACCTCGAAGCTGTTCCGCTTCGTCGACGACGTGGCGATCCGCGTCCGACCCGGCGCCAACGGCGGCGCGATCGTCGACATCCGCTCGAAGTCGCGCGACGGCAAAGGCGACCTCGGCGTCAACGCCAACCGCATCCGCGCCTTCACCGCCGCGCTCGAATAGCGGTGCCGGGCGTCAAGTTATTCAGCGTCAAGTTATTTGCCGGGTCCTTGAAAACCTGACAAATCGATAACCCGACGCCCGGCACCGATCGCGGCGCTAGCCTCGGTTGATGACGGCCCGCATCGCGCTTCTGCTCTTGGTCGGCTTCACCACGGCCTGCGCCCAGCACGGCGCGCCACCGCGCACCGTCGAGCGGCTCGACCTCGATCGCTACCTCGGTACCTGGTACGAGATCGCGAGCTTCCCGAGCTGGTTCCAGCGCAACTGCGTGGCGACGCAGGCGACCTACTCGCTGCGCGACGACGGCCGCGTCCGCGTCGAGAACGCGTGCCGCGAGAAGACGCTCAGCGGCGAATGGAATGGCATCGAAGGCGTCGCCTGGCCCGCCGAGCCCGGCGACTTCACGCGCTTGAAGGTGCAGTTCTTCTGGCCGCTGCGTGGCGACTACTGGGTGCTCGCGCTCGACTCGGAATACCGCTGGGCGCTGGTCGGGCACCCGGACCGCGACTACCTCTGGGTGCTATCGCGCACGCGGGCGATGGACGACGCGGTCTACGCGGGGATCCTGAAGCAGGCGAGCGCGCAGGGGTACGACGTCGCGCTGCTGCGGCGGACGCCGCAGCCGGCGCAGTAGCGTGTCCCATCCGATGGCATCCAGCGGATGGGCATCAGGTTTTCAACCCGCCGAGTTTTCGCGAGTCGAATGAATAACTTGACAGCGGAATAACTTGACGCCCGGCACCTCTACAGCGCTTGCAGCGCGCGTTGCTTGGCCCAGCGGTAGTCGGCTTTGCCGCTTGGGGCGCGGACCATTTCGTCTACGAAGACGAACCGCTTTGGCAGCTTGTAGGCGGCGATGTGTTCGGCAGCGGTCTTGCGCAGCGATTCTTCGTCGGCGGGTTTGCCTTCGCGCAGCTTGACGAGAGCCGTCACCTGCTGGCCCCAGCGCGGATGCGGTGTGCCGACCACCACGCAGTCGTACACGTCGGGGTGATGCTTGAGTGCGTGCTCGACTTCTTCGGCGAAGATCTTCTCGCCGCCGCTGTTGATGCACACCGAGTCGCGACCGAGCAGGCGCAGTTTGCCGCCGGCGTCGAAGGCGGCGCGGTCGCCCGGCACCGCGTAGCGCTTGCCGCCGACGACCGGGAAGGTGCGCGCCGTCTTCTCGGCGTCCTTGTAGTAGCCGAGCGGAATGTTGCCCTCGCGCGCCAGCCAGCCGATCTCGTCCGAGCCGGGCATGACCAGCCCCGAGAGATCTTCCTTCAGCACGACGTTGCCGGGTGCGACGGCGAAGTCTCCTGTCGTCGCCTTGTTCCCCGGCTCACTGAACTGCGTCGCCTGCGCCCCGGTCTCCGAGGAGCCGAGCGCGTCGAGCACGCGCACCTGCGGCAGCGCGCGCAGGAACTCGTCCTTCAGCGACGCCGTGAAGATCGCGCCGCCCGAGGAGACCAGCACCAGCTTGGAGAGGTCGTAGCGCTTGACCGCGAGCTGATCGACGAGCGGCCGCCCGAAGGCGTCGCCGACGATCGTCAGGAAGTTCACGCCTTCGCGCTCGATCGTCGACCAGATGTCGTCGGGATCGAGCTTGCGCGTGTCGGACTGCACCACGATCGTGCCTCCCACGCTCCACACGTTGAACGCGACCCAGTGCGCCGCGCCGTGCATGAAGGGCGGCGCGGGCAACGAACGCAAGCCGCCCGCGCGCCCGCGTTCGACCGCTTCCGCGATCGTCCGTGGCGGCATGGGTCCCCCCATCGCCGCGAGGAAGATGTCTTCCTGGCGCCACAGCACGCCCTTCGGCATGCCGGTCGTTCCGCCGGTGTAGAGGATGTAGAGGTCGTCGCCCGAGAGACCCTCCGGCACGTCGGGCTTCGCATCGGCCAGCGCCTGCTCGTAGTCGAGCGCGCCGGGCAGTAGCGCTTCGCCGGACCCATCTTCCACTTGCAGCCACAGGCGGACCTTCGGCAGCCGGTCGCGGATCTGCGCGAGCGTCGGCGCAAACGACGCGTGGTACACCACCGCCTTCGCGTCGGCGTTGTCGAATAGGTAGAGCAGTTCTTCCTCGACGTAGCGGTAGTTGACGTTGAACGACGCGCAGCGCGCCTTGAACGAACCGAGCATTCCCTCGAGATACTCGTTGCCGTTGTAGAGGTAGAGCGCAACGTGATCCTGCCCGCTCTCCCAGTTCTGAAGCGTCGAGCGCTCGCGCCGGCAGCCGAGCCCGTGCGCGCGCAGCAGCGACCCAAGGCGGCGCGTGCGGTCGGTGGTCTGCGACCAGGTGAAGCGGCGGTCGCGAAAGATCAGGCAGTCGCGATCGGGCGCGACCGCGGCGATCGCCTCGTGGATGGCGGCAAGATTCAGCATCGAGGGTGATCTCCTGAAAAGCGCGGCGCAGACTAGCTCATGGGGTCCGCTCGCTACGCACTCAGCTCATGAACTTCGCTCGCCTGCGGCTCGCTGCGCGCTCGCTACGCACTCAGCTCATGAACTTCGCTCGCCTGCGGCTCGCTGCGCGCTCGCTACGCTCGCTTGCGCGGCGCGAGTCGCTGGAGCGCAGCGAGCGCATCGAGCGTCGCTTCGACGCGCACGGGGATCGGCGCGGACGCGGGCCCGAAGCTGCCGTCGGGCGACTGCTCCGCGGCGAGCGACAGCACCAGCTCGTCGGCCGCGAGCCGCGCACCCGGCAGGGATTGCGCATCGCAGAGCGCGAAGACGCGCGCGGTGTCGAGCGCATCGATCGCGCCCGTGCGAAAGCCGCGCTCGAGTTCGCGACCGCACCACTGGAGCGCCGCGTCCGACAGCTCGTCGTCGGTATTGGCGTACCACTGCGCGTAGCCGGCGATCGCCAGGGGGTCGCCGCCCTGCACGCGATCGGGACTCCAGTGCGCGGCGAGGAAGGCGCCTGCCGCGCGCAAGACATTCGGGCGCGCGCAGGCGGTCTTCGCGAGTTGGCCGGCGATCTGCGCCGTCGTGACGACGCGCGCGCCGTCGTCGCCCGCGCCGGGCTCGTCGCCGAGCGTCCAGGAACCGTCGTCGCGCTGCGCCGCCGAGACGATCGCCACCGCACGCTCCACTTCGGCGCCGCGCCGCACGCCAATCGCGTCGAGCACCGCGATCGCCGTCGCAGCGCGCGCCGGATCCTCGATTGCGCCGAGCAGCTTGCACACTGTCTCGCGTGCACTGGGATCGAAAAGTGCCGTCGCGCGCGCGCGCTGGAGCGCGTCGCCCTGGCCGAGCACGAAGGCGCGCGCCCGCGCGACGAGGTCGCTTTCTCCGGCCGCGCTCATGCGCGCAGCAGCAGACCCGTCAGGTAGCGACCCTCGGGATGATCGAGCGCGACCGGGTGATCGGCCGGTGCGCCGAGTTCGCGCAGCACCTGCACCGGTCGCTCGGCGTCGAGCGACGCGCCAAAGGCGATCTTGCGGAACAGATCGGGGCCGATGTGATGCGAGCACGAGAAGCTGAGCACGAGCGCATCGGGCGCCGCGCGCTTCAGCGTCCAGAGCAGCAGATCTTTGTAGGCGCGCGCCGCGCGATCCACGTCGCCCGAGCGGCGCGCGAGCGGCGGCGGATCGACGACGATCAGGTCCCACGGTCCGGCGACACGGCGCGCAAAGCCGAAGGCGTCGTCGCGCGAGAAGCGCAGCGGAATCGCCGCCGCCCACGGCTCGAGATGGCGCTCGGCGGTTTCGATCGCCTCGACCGACGACTCGACCACCGCAATCGACTGCGCGCCGCCGTGCGCCGCCGCGACCGAAAAGCCGCCCGTGTACGCGAACAGGTCGAGCACGCGGCGGCCGGGCGCCAGCGCCTGCACGAGATCGCGCGCGTCGCGCTGATCGAGATAGAAACCCGTCTTCTGGCCGCCGCCGATGTCGACGCGGTAGGCGCGCGCGCGCTCGCGGATCGCGATCGGGTCCTTCGGCGGGTCACCCCAGAGCGGACCCTGGTGAACCGGGATGCCCTCGCGTCGCGCGGCCTGGGCGTCGGGGCGTTCGAGCGCGGCGGGTGCGCCGGTCGCGCGGCGCAGCGCGTCGACGACCAGGTCGCGGCGCGCGTCCATGCCGGCCGTCGACAAGCGCACGACCAGCACGTCGGCGTAGCGATCGACGACCAGGCCCGGCAGCTCATCGCCTTCCGAGTTCACCAGTCGCATCGCATTGGTGTCGCCCACCAGCGGATCGCCGGCGCGGCGCGCGACCGCGCGCTCGATGCGCTCGGCGATGAGATCGTCGCTCGGCGCTTCGCTTCCGAATGCGAGCAGCCGCACCCGGATCTGCGACTGCGGCGACCAGTGCCCGAAGCCGAGCGTCTCGCCCTCGGCCGAGACGACGCGCGCCCATGCGCCGGGCTCTTCGCCACCCTCGACGCGATCGACCGCTCCGGAGAGGACCCACGGGTGCCGCCTGCGCGCCGAGCGATCGCGCGTGGGCTTGAGGAAGACATCCAACATGGCATGACGATGGGGGATCGGCCGGGCCGCGTCCACTTGCGTGTTCAGGGCGCGCGCTGGCGGACCCGCAGCGGATCGACGGCAGCCGCCATCGCCTCGCGATCGAGCCCACCGCCCAGGAACGCGTCGATCGCGCGCGCGGCGCGCTGTGGGTCGGCCACGACTTCGGTGTAGTCGAGCGCGAGCACTCGAAACGACGGCTGCTGCGCCAGCCACGCCTCGGTCTCGGCGAGTTGCGCGGCGAACACCGCCGCCAGGCGCTCGCGCGAAAGCGCGGCGTCCGCCGGTGCGCCGCGCCGCGCGAGCATGCGCTCCTGGGACGCAATCACGTCACCGAGCCGCCGGCGCATCCAGAGCACGCGGTACTCGAAGCCCCGCGGCAGCTGCCGCAGCAGCGCGTAGACCACTTTCACCGCCTTGCCCGGAGCCTGCGCGACCCAACTCGCGTCCGTCGCCGTGCGCAACACCGGCGCATACTCGAGATAGCCGCTGGGCTTGTCCGCGTCCGGCGGGCGCATCGCGTCCGAAAGCAGCGGCACGCCGCCCGCGAGCAGCATCTGCATCGCGAGCGAGGTCCCCGAACGCGGCAGCCCCGAAACCACCGTGACGAAGCCGCGCGCGCTGCTCATCCGCGTCGCGCGAAGGCGTAGGCGCGCTCGAAGAGTTGCTTCGCTCCGGTCTCCACGAGCCGCCCGTGCGCGAGGATCATCCGGTCGAAATCCCAGCAGAGGATGCGTTCGACGGCGCGTCGCAGCGCCGGTCTGTCGCGGCGCAGGCTCCACTTCATGTCGCGCGGCGGACCGTGGCGCTGGTAGATCCCACCGAGACGCGCGACCAGGCGCGACGCGAACGGCCACTCCTCGCTGCCCTCTTCGCACAGGTCGGTGAGGATCAGCGTGCCGCTCGCGCGGTGCAGGAACACGACCTCGTCGAGGAAGAAACGCCCCCGCACGAGACACTGAGCGAGGTCGCTCGACCAGCCAGGTCGCGGCGTGTCACCGAGCACGACGTCGAAACGCAGGTCGGGACGGCGCGCGGGCAGATCGGGCGAGGCGTAGGTAAAGGCGTCCGGAAAGTGCACGGTGAACTCCGCCACGTAGAGGTGATGCAGCTTGTTGGGTGCCACCACGTGCTCGACCGGGCCGAGCTCGCGCAACGCCGCGAGCAGCATCGCGTCCGGCGCGATCGGCGAGTGGACGAACAATGCACCGTCCGAGAGCTTGCACACCGTCATGCGCGTACCCATCGCGATTCCGTGGAAGCGAAGCGGCCGCCAGGCGGTCCAGAGCGCGCCTTCGACGAAGGGCGCGAGCCCACGCCCCCGCTCGATCGGTCGAACGCGTACCGGCGCTGCACTCATGGGGCTGTCGCGCGCGGGTCCGTCATGGAGCGCACGATCCTCGCGTCCCTGGCCCGGCTCAGAGCGCCGCGAGCAGCGCGCGGAGGATCACCGAAAGAGATCAGTTCCATACGGGCACCTCCTCGGGTACACGCAGTATGGCGCGAGATCGTGCTCCCGTGTCAATTCGAGATTGCGACTTCCGGCGCTCGCGCCGCCAACTCGAAGTGCACCGGGATCTCGAGGCGACCGTAGACGTACGGCAACTGATCGACCGCGTGCACCGCCCGCAGCGCGGCGCGATCGAGTGCGGCGAAGCCGGAGGAGTGAGCCACGGCAACGCCGCGCGCGCGGCCGTCCGCGCCGATCTCGAAGGCGAGCAATGCCGTACCCTGCGTGCGGCGAAGGCGCGCGATCGGCGGGTACACCAGCGCCGCCTGGACGCGGCGCTGAATCGCGTCGAGCCGCTCGTCGAGGCTCGGGCCATGCGGGACCACGTCCCCACCCGATGCGCTCCGCGCCACGGCCGGCGCAGGCGACGGATCCGCTCCGGCCCCCCCCGCCAGCGCGGACGCAAGAATCACGACGAGTGCTGCGATCGCGGCGCGGAGTTCCGGCATGGCGCGCGTCACTCGACTGCGTCCGGCACGCCGTTGGCGTTCGCGTCGGTCGCCGGAACTGAGTGGATCGCGGCGACGGCGTCCACGTCCACACCGGCGTTGTTGGGCCCGTACGGGTCGCCGGTCACGAAATTCGCGTCGACGATGCGCACGTAGCGCGCCCAGCCGAGGCCGAGATCGGCGAGGTCGAACGAGTCGCCGCCGGCGCCGCCGGGAGCCGGCGTCGGGATCACCGGCAGCCCGATCAGGTCTTCGATGCCGCCCTCCGTCGCGATCGACGCGTGCGGCGTGCTCGCATCGTTCGCGTTCGAGAGCACGGGATACACACCGGCGCAGCCCGGAAAGAAGACGC
>JAGSPS010000092.1 GCA_018262315.1 Deltaproteobacteria bacterium
GAGCTTCTCCGCTTCCACCACCAGCTTGCCCGACGCCTGCGCTTCTTCGACGCTGAACTGCGCGCGTCCCTGGACTTCGCGCCGGCGCTTGCGCTCCTCGCGCAGCGCCACCAGCGCACGGACGCGGCCTTCGTTGCGGGTGCGGCGCGCCTTGATGCCGCGCCGGATCCAGGCTTCCTCCTGCGCGAGCTTCTTGTCGAAGAGCGCGTCGTGTCGCGCCTCCTCTTCGAGCGCCGCGGCCTTCTTCGCCAGGAAGTTCGGATAGTCGCCCGGCCACGAGGTGAGGGAGCCGCGGTCGAGTTCGAGGATGCGCGTCGCGAGGCGCGTGAGCAGCGCGCGATCATGCGTGACGAAGAGCACGCCGCCGCGGAACTCCAGCAGCGCGTCTTCGAGCCACTGGATCACCTCGACGTCGAGGTGGTTGGTCGGCTCGTCGAGCAGCAGCAGCTCCGGATCGCCGACCAGTGCGCGGGCCAACGCGACCCGCCGGCGCCAGCCGCCCGACAACTCGGCGATGCGCGCGTCGGGGTCGAGCCCGTGGACCTCGAGAATCCGGTCGATGCGCTCGTGCATCCTCCAGCCGTCGCAGGTCTCGATCTCGTGCTGCAAGCGCTCCATGCGGCGGAGCAGCGACGCATCGCGACCGACCTCGTGCGAGACGTGGTGATACTCCGCGAGCAGCGCGCCGATCTCGCGGAGGCCGCCGGCCACCACGTCGAACACGGTGGCGGTTTCAGTGGCGAGCAGTTCCTGCTCGAGTTGCGCGATCCGCAAGGCGGGCTGCCGCCAGATCTCGCCGCCGTCGGGCGCGACGCTGCCCTCGGCCAGCTTCAACAGCGTGGACTTGCCGGCGCCGTTGCGGCCGATCAAGCAGACGCGCTCGCCGGGGTCGATCTGGAAGGTCGCGTGGTCGAGCAGGAGCTCGGGGCCGAACGCGATCGAGACGGAGTCGAAGCTGAGTAGGGGCATGGGGAACCGTGGAGTGGGATGACGCGTCGAACTGTCAGGTGCAGCGGATCGAGAGCGAAGCGGAACGCGCCGCGCAGGATGACAGGTGCGCGCGAAAACGCCCCGCGTAATTGGAATTCAGCGGGTGCCGGGGGTGGAGTCCTGCGTCGTCGCGCGCGGCCTGAGCGGGAAGAGCCGCATGCCCTCGCCGTCCGGTCCGGCTTCGGCGATCGAGTAGAAGGCGGTCGTGTTTCCCTCCGCGCTCAGCAGTTCGGGTGGGACGATCGCCTGAAACCGCAGTTGCCCTTTCTTCTCGAACAACTTGGCGACCGCCGCGAAGCGGCCATTCAGCGCGATCGCGAGCTGGCGCGAAGGCAGCGCGGTCGCATCGCCCTCGATCGTCCCCTCGATCGAGGCCGGGACGAAGTCCCCGCTCGGATCCCATCGCTCCAACTGCCCGGGCGCGTCCAACTGCGCTGTGGCCATCTGCTCGGGTCCGAGTTCGAAGCGGTCGAGCGCGCGGCCCACCAACCCGCCATAGGGTTCGAGCCGATAGAAGTCTGCGGCGCCTGCAGAGAACCCGAACAAGTCCTGTTTGTGCGCTGCTGCGGCCATGAGCTGCGGCGTCAGGTCGGCGGGCAGATCGATCGGCTCGCCGCGCCACGGCAGGGCGCGCTTCGTCTTCGGGGGCTCGCCCGTCGCATCGAGCACCGACGCGCCGTCGAAGCCGTCGCTCGGGACACGCCCGAGGGCGGCCAGGATGGTCGGCGTGACGTCGATCGACTGGACGTTTCGATCCGAGCGCGCGCCGCGCGATTGCCCCGGCAGCTTCACGAACAGCGGCACCATCAGCCCCGTGGCCCAGGTAGCCGCGTTGAAGCCGCGGCGCGCAACACCCGGATGGAAGTTCGACCCGTGGTCGGCGGTGATCACGATCAGCGAACGCGCAAGCAGGCCCTGCGCTTCGAGACGGTCGAGGAAACGTCCGATCAGCCCGTCGACCATTTGCGTCTGCAGCAGCGCGCGCTGGTAGCCCCGCACCACGAGGTCCTCGTCGCGGCTCCACAAATTGTCAGTCATCGACCAGCCGGGGAGCGTGTCGAAGCCGTCGTGGCTGGCATAGCTGCGCCCGTCCGGGAGGAAGACATACGGGACGTGGGGGAGCAGCGAGTGGAGGAAGAAGAGCTTGCTGGGCGCGCTTTCGTCGACCGAGTCGAGAAACGCCTCGAAGTGTTTCTTGGCCTTGCGCGCGAAGGGGCTGTTGGCCCGCGCCGCCGAGGTCTCCTCTGGCTCGACCGCCGCCTGCGAGGCGTTCTCCACGAAGTTGGACCAGTGGCCTTCCAGCGGCGGCAGCCCCTCGCGGAGTTGCTTGGGCAGCTCCACGTGTTGATACAGCACGAACAGGTCGCGCAGCACTGCGGCGGGATCGAGCGACGGTGCGTCGCGCTTGTGACAGATCCAGTCGGGGCACAGACGGACCAGGTGATCGAAGGAAACCACCTCGTAGTCGGGCGCGAGCAGGGTGAACAAGTTGACGGGGTGAGCCGAGGCGATCGGCAGCAGCTTCCGATCGACGTGGCGTCCCGTCAGGATGCTGGCGACCGCCACTTCGGTGGACGTGCTGTTCGCGGAGGCATTCCGGTACCACGTCGCGCTCTCGGCCAGCCGCGCGAAGTTGGGGAAGTTCCTTTCGTCGATGTCGCCCTGCTCGTCGACCAGGAAGACGGTGGACAGCTCGTCGAATACGATCAGGAAGACCGGCGTGTCGGGGACGTTGCGCACGACCGCGGACCAGGCGGTGGCGAAACCGTCGCCAGCCGGGAGCAGACCTTTCACCGGGGAGAAGAAGAGAAACGAGACCGGAAAGATCACGGAAACGACCGACGCGAAACGGAGGAACTCCCGCCATCGCTGCGAGCGGGCGTAGAGCGCCGTCAAGCCGGAGGCGCCGAACGCGCCGAGCGCGAGGGGCACGGCGGCGCGTCCCTCGAGGCGGCTGAGCGGCGCGAGCAGCGCCAACAGCGACAGCGCCCAGACGACGAGGAGCTGGACGGCCCGGAACGCGTGCGCCCCGAACGATCGCAGCACCAGCACGAGAGCCGCGAGCGCTGCCGGGATCGCGAGCGAAAACGCCAGCGCGAACAGCAGCAGATGGAGCGCCGTGAACGCATGCACGACGAAGAACGTGGCCCCAGCGGACAGCACCGCGTAGAGCGGCTGCGCGATCGCCAGATTGAAGAGCAGCAGCACGTGCAGCAGCCATTCGCGCGCAGCCCCCGCTTTCCCCATTCCACCTCCCCTCGCCTTCGGACCGACTCGATACAGTGTCGATGACGAGCGCGTCCCGCGCCGCTTCGCACGTCGGTCGCTGCTCCAGCGACGCGCGGCAACTGCGATCGGGTCGCGGATCTTAGGAGGTCTGAGACCGCGCTGCGCCGGGGGCTGCTGTAGAGTGCCTCGAGTGAGGCCCCGATCTGGGCGGGAGCGCCCGGAGCGCGGCTTCCGAGACACTTCGCCACAGCGACCGGGTTTGCCAGACGGGATTGCGGCGCTGCGCGCCCGCTGGTGAGTCGTGAGCCGTGCCGTGGCATGGCATGACGACTGCACTCACGGCATGCGGGCGGCCGCGCGCGACCCCGCCCGTCTCTGCCGGAGGAGCGCCGAAGTGGCACCGAGCATCGCGTGTGTGGATGGCAACGAGGCGGCGGCGCGCATCGCGTACCGCCTCGCCGAGGTCGTTCCCATCTACCCGATCACGCCGGCCTCGCCGATGGGCGAGTGGGCCGACGCCTGGAGTGCGAAGGGCCAGCCCAATCTGTGGGGCACCGTGCCCGAGGTGATCGAGATGCAGAGCGAGGCGGGCGCGGCGGGCGTGTTGCACGGCGCGGTGCAGCGCGGCGCTCTCGCGACCAGCTTCACCTCGTCGCAGGGCCTGCTGCTGATGTTGCCCAACCTGTTCAAGATCGCCGGCGAACTCTCGCCGCTGGTGCTGCACGTGGCGGCCCGCACCGTCGCGACGCACGCGCTCTCGATCTTCGGCGACCACAGCGACGTGATGGCCGCGCGCACCACCGGCTTCGCGATGCTGTGCGCGTCCTCCGTGCAGGAAGCGCACGACTTCGCGCTGATCGCCCACGCCGCGACGCTGCGCGCCCGTGTGCCGTTCCTGCATTTCTTCGACGGCTTCCGCACCTCGCACGAGGTGAACCGCATCGAGCTGCTCGACGACGCCGACCTCGGCGCGCTGATCGACGAGTCGGCGATCCTCGCGCATCGCGCGCGCCGGCTCACGCCGGACGCACCCGTACTGCGCGGTTCGGCGCAGAACCCGGATGTGTTCTTCCAGGCGCGCGAGGGGTGCAATCCGTTCTACGCCGCGGTGCCCGCGATCGTGACCGAGTGCTTCGCCAGCCTCGCCGCACGCACCGGGCGCCACTACGGGCTCGCCGACTACGTCGGCGCACCCGACGCCGAGCGCGTGATCGTGCTGATGGGCTCGGGCGCGGGCGCCGCGGCGGAGTGCGTCGATGCGCTCGTCGCGCGCGGCGAACGCGTCGGGCTCGTCGTGTTGCGGCTGTTCCGGCCGTTCCCCGCCTCGGCGCTGCTCGCGGCGATCCCGCCGGGCGCGCGCGCGATCGCGGTGCTCGATCGCACCAAGGAACCGGGCGCGCTGGGCGAGCCGCTCTACCAGGACGTGGTGACGGCCTTCGCCGAGTCGGAGCGCGCGATGCCGCGCATCGTGGGCGGCCGCTACGGATTGGGGTCGAAGGAGTTCACCCCCGCGATGGCGAAGGGCGTTTTCGACGCGCTCGGCGCGGCGGCGCCGCGCAACCATTTCACGGTGGGCATCGTGGACGACGTCACGCACACCAGCCTGCCGTGGCCGCGCGATTTCTCGACCGAGGGCGAGGGCGTGCGCGCGCTCTTCTTCGGTCTCGGCAGCGATGGAACGGTCGGCGCCGCCAAGAGCACGGTGTCGATCATCGCCAGCGAGACGCCGCTCTTCGCGCAGGGCTACTTCGTCTACGACTCGAAGAAGTCCGGCGCGATCACCATCTCGCACGTACGCTTCGGCCCGCGGCCGATCCGCTCCACCTATCAGATCGAGCGGGCGGAGTTCGTGTCGGTGCACCGCTTCGACCTGCTGGGACGGATCGACGTCGCGGGGCGCGCCGCGGCCGGCGCGCGACTGCTGCTCAACAGCCCGCATCCCGCCGACACCGTGTGGGAACACCTGCCGCGCGACGTGCAGGAGCAGGTGCTCGCCCGCAACCTCGAGGTCTGGGTGATCGATGCCGACCGCGTGGCGCGGGATGTCGGCATGGGCCACCACATCAACACCGTGATGCAGCCGTGCTTCTTTGCGCTGTCGGGCGTGTTGCCGCGCGATCGGGCGCTGGCGGCGATCCGGCGCTCGATCGAAAAGACCTACACGAAACGCGGTCCGGCGGTGGTTTCGCGCAATCTGGCGGCCGTCGATCGCGCGCTCAGCGAGCTGCACCCCGTGGCGATCCCGGCGGCGGCCCGCTCCCAGATCACGCGGCGGACGTTCGTGCCCGACACGGCGCCCGAGTTCGTGCAGCGGGTCACCGCGCGGCTGCTGGAAGGGCAGGGCGATCTGCTGCCGGTCTCCGCTCTGCCGCCCGACGGAACCTTCCCGACCGCCACCGCCCGTTACGAGAAGCGCGCCATCGCGCAGGAAATCCCCGCGTGGGATCCCGCGCTCTGCATCGACTGCGGCAAGTGCGCAGTCGTCTGTCCGCACGCGGCAATTCGCATGAAGGTGTATCCCGCGGCCGATGCTGCCGGCGCACCCGACGGCTTCCTCTCGAAGCCGTTCCGCTCGCGCGAGCTGCCCGACCACGCACTGACGATCCAGGTGGCGCCGGACGACTGCACCGGCTGCGGCGTCTGCGTCGAAATCTGCCCGGCGAAGAGCAAGCGCGAAGTCAAGCACAAGGCGATCGACATGGTGCCGGTGGCCGATCGGCGCGAGCGCGAGCGCGCGAGCTTCGCGTTCTTCCTCGCGATCCCGCAGCTCGATCCGACGCTGCTCGATCCGGGCACGATCAAGAACGCGCAGACGCGCGAGCCGCTCTTCGAGTTCTCGGGCGCCTGCGCCGGCTGCGGCGAGACCCCCTACCTGAAGCTGCTCTCGCAGCTCTTCGGCGATCACCTGGTGATCGCCAACGCAACCGGCTGCTCGTCGATCTACGGCGGCAATCTCCCGACGACGCCGTGGACGACGAACGCGGCCGGTCGCGGCCCGGCCTGGGCCAATTCGCTGTTCGAGGACGACGCCGAGTTCGGCTTCGGCATGCGGATCGCGTTCGAGCGCCAGGTCGACGAGGCGCGGCGCCTGCTCAGGGCGCTGGCGCCGCGCGTGGGCACTGTGCTCGCGCACGAGACGCTCGGCGAGAGCGGACACGACGACGCCGCGATCGCGCGCCAGCGCGTGCGCGTCGCCGAGCTGAAGCGCCGGCTCGACGCGCTGGACGATCCCGACGCGCGCCGGCTCGCTTCGCTCGCCGACGATCTCGTCCGCAAGAGCGTGTGGGTCGTCGGCGGCGACGGCTGGGCCTACGACATCGGCTCGCCGGGTCTCGATCACGTGCTCGCCTCGGGTCGCGACGTCAACGTGCTGGTGCTCGATACCCAGGTCTACTCGAATACCGGAGGGCAGGCGTCGAAGGCCACACCGCGCGGCGCGGTGGCGAAGTTCGCGGCGAGCGGCAAGTCGTCGCCGCGCAAGGACCTGGGCCTGCTGGCGTCGGCCTACGGCAACGTCTACGTCGCGCAGGTTGCACTCGGCGGCGACGACGCACAGACCCAGAAGGCGCTGCGCGAAGCCGATGCCTGGCACGGACCGTCGCTCGTGATCGCGTACAGCACCTGCATCGCGCACGGCATCGACATGAGACAGTCGATGGCGCACCAGCGCGACGCCGTCCGCAGCGGCTTCTGGCCGCTCTGGCGCTACCACCCCGGCAGCGATCCGCACCAGCATCCGTTCCAGCTCGACTCGCACGCGCCGCAGCTTCCGCTGCGCGCCTTCGCCGAGACCGAAGCGCGCTTCGCGATGCTGCTGCGCAGTGACCCGGCGCGCGCCGACGAGCTGCTCGCGCTCGCCCAGGCCGACGCGGATGAGCGTTGGCGTCACTACACGCAGCTCGCAGGGCTCGAACGGAGCGTCATCGAAGCACCCGCGAAACCGGATCCGGAGGGCACGTCGTGACGGACCTGTCGAGTCATTACCTCGGTTTCGTGTTGCGCACGCCGCTGGTCGCCTCGTCGTCGCCGCTCACCGGCTCGCTCGACGGCCTGCGGCGCCTCGAAGATGCCGGTGTGGCCGCGGTGGTGCTGCCCTCGCTCTTCGAGGAACAGCTCACAGGGGATTCGCTCGCGGTCCACAACGCGCTCGAGGCAGGCGCCGGCGTCTTCGCCGAAGCGCTCGACTACCTGCCCGATCTCGAGCGTTACGAGGTGGGTCCGGACTCGTATCTGGAGCGGATCGCCGCGGCCAAGCGGAGTCTGCGCATCCCGGTGATCGCGAGTCTCAACGGCGCCACGCTCGGGGGCTGGGTCGAACACGCCCGCCTGATCGAGCAGGCGGGCGCCGACGCGCTCGAGCTGAACCTCTACCAGGTCGCGGCCGATCCCACGCACGACGCGGCAACGGTCGAGGCGCGCGAGATCGAGTTGGTGGAGACGGTGCGCGCGGGGATCGAGATTCCGCTCGCGATCAAGCTGTCGCCGTTCTACACGGCGTTCGGGCACTTCGCGCGGCGCGCGGTGGGGGTGGGAGCGCAGGGGCTCGTGCTCTTCAACCGCTTCTACCAGCCCGACATCGATCTCGACGCGCTCGAAGTGACGCCGAACCTCGTGCTGTCGCGCTCCGAGGAGGTGCGCCTCCCGCTGCGCTGGGTCGCGATGCTGCGCCGGCGCGTGACGGCGTCGCTGGCGGCGACCTCCGGTGTCCACACGACCGAGGACGTGCTCAAGCTGCTCTTCGCCGGCGCGGACGCGACGATGCTGGCGTCGGCGCTGCTCGAGCGCGGGCCGCAGCGGATCGGAGAACTCGAGCGCGCGCTCGACGCTTGGCTCACCCAGCGCGAGTACGAATCGGTCGAACAGATGAAGGGATCGGTGTCGCAGGCGGCGGTCGCCGATCCCGAGGCCTACGAGCGCGCCCAGTACCTGCGGACGCTGCGCTCGTGGTCGAGTCCGCGACGCCATTGAGCGACCAGGCCCGCCGCCTCCCGGCCAGTATTTGGGCGCTCGGCTTCGTCAGCCTGTCGATGGATGTCTCCTCGGAGATGATCCACAGCCTGCTGCCGATGTTCATGGTGTCGGTGCTGGGCGCGAGCGCGTTCACGGTGGGTCTGATCGAAGGCGCGGCCGAGGCCACCGCGCTGATCGTGAAGATCTTCTCCGGCGCGCTTTCCGACTATCTCGGCAAACGCAAAGTGCTGGCGGTGATCGGCTATGGACTCGGTGCGGCGACCAAGCCGCTGTTCGCGATGTCGTCGAGCATCGGGGTGATCTTCTCCGCGCGCTTGATCGACCGCGTCGGCAAGGGCATCCGCGGCGCACCGCGCGACGCGCTGGTCGCGGACCTCGCGCCGCCGCAACTGCGCGGCGCCGCCTTCGGTCTGCGCCAGTCGCTCGACACGGTCGGCGCGTTCCTTGGGCCGCTGCTGGCGGTGGCGCTGATGCTGGTGTGGGCCAACGATTTCCGCGCGGTGTTCTGGCTCGCCGTGATTCCCGGTGCGCTCGCCGTCGCGCTGCTGATCTTCGGCGTGTCGGAGCCGGAACGCGCAGCCGACGGGACGCCGCGCATGAATCCGATTCAGTGGGCCAACCTGCAGCGCCTCGGCGCGCCGTACTGGTGGGTTGTGATCGTGGGCGCATGTTTCACGCTGGCGCGCTTCTCCGAGGCGTTCCTGGTGCTGCGCACACAACAGGGCGGGTTGCGCGTCGCGTGGGTGCCGCTGGTGATGGTGGCGATGAACGTCGTATATGCGCTGGCGGCCTATCCGTTCGGCCGGCTCTCGGACCGCATGAGTCACGCCCGCCTGCTGAGATTCGGCCTGGTGGTGCTGATCGGAGCCGATCTGGTGTTGGCGGCGAGCAACCACTGGAGCGTCGTCCTCGGCGGCGTGATGCTCTGGGGTCTGCACCTGGGCATGACGCAGGGCCTGCTCGCGACGATGGTGGCGGATGCCGCGCCCGACGACCTGCGCGGCACGGCGTTCGGCTTCTTCAATCTGGTCAGCGGTCTCGCGATGCTGGTGGCCAGCGCCCTGGCCGGGCTGCTCTGGGACCAGCTCGGCGCGGCTTCGACCTTCTACGCCGGCGCGGCGTTCTGCGTGCTGACGCTGGGGATCCTGGCGCTGCGGCCGCAGCCCGCAGCGACCGCGTCGAGGTAGCCGCCCGGAAGCGAGGCCGCTTCGACCTCGGCGCGCTACGGCTCGCCGTCGGCGCGCAGCGGCGAAGGCTTGCCGAACAGCCAGCCCTGACCGAACGGGATGCCGAGCGTGTCGAGCATCCGCAGTTCCTCGAGGGTGTCGAGGCCTTCGCCGATGATCCGCGAGTCGAGTTCGCGCGCGAGGCTCTGGAGCGCGCGCAGGATGGTCTGGCGCACGGGGTCCTGGTCGATGCCGTGCACGAAGACGCGGTCGACCTTGATGAACTCGGGTGTGAGTTCGGCGACGGCCTCGAGGCTGGCGTAACCCGCGCCGGTGTCGTCGAGTGCGAACTGGAAGCCGATCTTGCCATAGGCGTCGCGCGCCTCGCGGAAGATCTCGTAGTTCTCGATCGACTCCTGCTCCGAGATCTCGAAGACCACGTCGCGCGGGGCCAGCCCGCAGCGATCGAGCGTGCGCTGCAGCGCGTCGAGCTGGAAGTTCGGGTCGTGAAACGAGGACGGGCGGATGTTCATGAAGAGCTTGGCGCCTTCCGGGAAGTCGGTCGCCCCGACCAGCGCCGCGCGGCGGCACAGACAGTCGAGTTCGAAGAGCAGACCCTCCTCGGCCGCGACGTCGAAGAGCTGGAGCGGCGACGCGAACGCGGTGCCGTCCTGGCCGCGGATCAGCGCTTCGTAGCCGAACACGGTGAGCGTGCGCGCATCCACGATCGGCTCGTAGACCGAGTGGACGCGTTCGTGGACCAGCA
>JAGSPS010000325.1 GCA_018262315.1 Deltaproteobacteria bacterium
CGAGGAGTTCGCCGACACCCGCATGGGCGACGTCTTCATCTGGAAGCTCTTCAACCAGGTGGTGATCAACCCCTTCGTGTTCGGCGAGAAGACCGACGAAGCGATCCTCGCGCAGGCGCTCAGCGAGGACATTCCGGGCGTACTCGACTACCTCGAGTCCCAGCTTCCCGCGGACGGCTTCGTGTTCGGCGACTTCTCGATCGCGGACATCGGGATCGCCGTCTTCTTCCGCAACGCGGCCTTCGCGGGCCATCGCGTGGACGCCGCGCGCTGGCCGAGGACAGCGCGCTTCGTCGATCGCGTTCTTGCACAAGATGGCTTCGCGTACCTCGCGCCGTTCGAGGACCGCGTGATCCGCACGCCGATCGCGCAGCACCGCAGCGTGCTCGCCGAAATGGGCGCGCCGATCCTCGCGGAAACCTACGGAACCAACACGCCACGCCGCGGCGTGATGCGACTCGGATGACCGCGCTCTCCGCCCGCATCGCGATCGGGTTCGGCGTCTTCCTCGCGATCGCCGAAGTGGTGCGCAACTGGGGTGACTGGCAACCCTGGCCCTGGTGGGTTGTGGACTATGTCGCCGTCGCGCTGTTGCTCTACGGAGGTCGCGCGGCGATGCCCGGCCGGCCGCAGCGCAACGTCACACCACTGTGCGGCGCCTGGGGATTCGCCTGCGCGATGTTCTACGGGAGCTTCTTCTCTCATCTCGAATCGTTGGACGAGAAGGGAACGGGGCCGATCGAGTCGCACACGCTCACGGTGACGATCGGCGTTCTCTTTGCGATCACGATCCTCGGCTTCGCGCTGGCGATCGTCGGATCGCGTCGCGAGCTTGCGGACGCGAGTCGCGGATGATCCTCGAGGTCGCCGTGCTCGACGTTCGCGCAGGCGAGGGTCCCCGCTTCGAGCGCGCCTTCGAGCAGGCGCAGTCCATCATCGCGTCGATGCCCGGCTACCAGCGGCACGAGTTGCGACGCTGCCTCGAGGTCGCGAGTCGCTACCTGCTGCTCGTCTGGTGGGATTCGCGCGAAGCGCACACGGTGGGCTTCCGCGGCTCGCCCGAGTACCAGCGCTGGAAGGCGCTGCTTCACCACTACTACGATCCGTTCCCCAGCGTCGAGCACTACGCGCCGCTCTTCGAGGGAAGTGGCTGACGTGCGGGCAGCTCGGCACCCCGACCTCTGGGATCTGCGAACGCCTCGCCTGCAGCTCCAACGCATCACAGTGCGCGATCTTCCCGACCTCGAGCGCATGCAGGCCGACGCGCAGACGATGGCGACGCTCGGCGGCATGCGCGACGCCGCAACGACGCGGCGCATGGTCGACGACGGGATCGCGCACTGGGACGCGTACGCCTTCCTGCCCGCGTTCTGGGGGCGCGGCCTCGCCACCGAGCTGGCCTCCGCGAGCGTGCGCGCCGGCTTCGCCGAGCTGGGGCTCGCGGATCTCGTCTGCTTCACGCTCACGAAGAATCGCGCTTCGCAGCGCGTGATGGAGAAGGTCGGGTTCGTCTTCGAGCGCGGCGTCGAACACGCGGGCTTGCCGCACCTGCTGTACCGGCTGCGCGCGTCGGCCTGGCGCAGCGGCGCGAAGAGTTAGCCGGTCTTGTCGTTGCGATCGGCGCGGGTCGCGCTGCTGCTGCTCACCATGGCCTGTGCGCGACTGCCCGAATACGCGATGCCGCGCGTCGAAGTCGTCGAGGCGTCGCAGCTCGCGAAGACGGACGGCATCGCCTACCGCAAGCTCACGCGCGGCGATTTCCGCGCGAAGAAGGCGCCCCTCGCGAACGCCAGCCATGCCGCGCAGATGAGCGCCGTCACCTGCGCCAACGTCGTCCCGAAGGGCGAGCTCCAGATGGAATTGCGGCAGCAATCAGCAGGGGGCGCGTTCGTCGCGCGACCGACCAGGGCCACCTTTGTCGCGAGGATGGATCGCAACTGCTCCTGGTGGAATCCCGCCCCGAGTGGCGGCGTTTCGACCTACATCCTGCAACACGAGCAGATCCATTTCGCGATCGCCGAAGTGGCCGCGCGCGAGCTGACCAAGCGCGTGCGACAGCTTTCGGCGACGGGGGATTCGGCCGAGCAGACGGCGGCTGCTCTGCAACGCGCGATCGACGGCGTCTTCCGCGACGGGATGCGCGAGATGACCGAACGCAACATCGATTTCGACCGCGACACCTCCGGGCGCCACGACCCGGAGCTGCAGCAGCGCTGGTACGATCGGGTGACGGCCGAGCTGTCTCGCTAGCCTTGGTGCGTATCCTTCTCGCGTCCGCGTTCGTCTCTCTTGGAAAGACAGGAGGAGAAGCATGGAAACGCGCATCGGGATGAACGAACCGCTCGCGTCGTTCCTGCGTATCGAGCGGGCGGGGGCGGACGCCTGGACCGCGCGGATCGCGGACCTGGGTTGGGGAAAAGCGCTCGGCGGCGACGTGCTGGCGCGCGCCGTGCTGGCCGCTTCCGGCACCGGCGATACGACGCCGCTCCACTCGCTGCACGCCTATTTCTTGCGGCCGGCGACGGCGGGCGGCGAAGTCCTGCTGCGCGTCGCTTCGCTGCGAGAGGACGGTGGCCGCGCACAGCGACGCGTCGCGCTTTGGGCCGACAATCGGGAGATCTGTGAAGTGATGACCAGCTTCGCCGCGACCCGGGACGGGCCGAGCTACCAGGTCACGCCCGCCGCTCGCCAGCTCCCCGCGCCCGAAACGCTGCCCAGCGACCTCGAGCTGGCGCGCGCGGAAGGTTGGCCCGAGCTGTATCTCAGTCCGATCGAGTGGCGGCGCATCGGCCCCGCATGGCCCTTCCCACGCGCACCGCAGGGTGTGTCGGTCCGCTGGACCGGTTGGTTCCGGCCGCGCGTTCCGCTGCCCACCGAGCCCCGTCTGCACGCTGCGGCGCTGGTCCTGCTCAGCGACCACAGCTCGCACTGGGGCGTCGAGACACGGCTCGGTCCCGATTTCCCGCGACACGACTTCGTGAGTCTCGATCACGCCGTCTGGATCCACCGACCCGTGCAATGGGACGACTGGTTGCTGATGACCACCGCGAGCGATGTGAGCCACGCAGGTCGCGCGCTGACCCGGCGCGAGATCTTCACGCGCGAGGGATGGCTCGTCGCCTCGGTGGCGCAAGAGGCGCTGGTGACGGAGAGCTCCGGCGCGAGTACCTGACTCCGCTCTCAGCCGCCGCTCAGCGCCTGGAAGATGTGCACCTCGTCGCCGTCGCGCAGCGGCGTCGCGAGCGACGCCACCGGCTCGCGGTTCACGAAGAGTCGCATGTGCGTGCGCACGCCGTCCTGCTCGTCGATCATCCGGAAGCGGATGCCCGGATAGCGGCGGTCGAGATCGGCGAGCAGCTCGGCGAGCGTCGCGCCGTCCGCCACGACATGCGTCTGCTGCTGCGTGTAGGAGCGCAGCGGCTGCGGAATCCAGACCTTCAAGGGGCGAACTCGGCCGTCTCGACCGAATGGATCAGCGGCAGGTGGCGCGCGAGACAGCTCCACTCGCTGCCCTCGCTGGCGCTGCCCCAGACCTCGCCGCTGGTGGTCCCGAAGTAGACGCCGACGGGATCCCGTGCGTCCACCGCCATCGCCTGCCGCCGCACGGTGAACCACGCCTGCTCGCGCGGCAGGCCGCGATCCTGTCGCTGCCACGATTCGCCCGCGTCGCGCGTCACGTAGACGGCGGGCTTGCCGTCCGGACTCGTGCGCGGCCACACGTCGGTGCCGTCCATCGGGAAGACCCATGCAGTGCGCGGGTCGCGCGGGTGCAGCTCGATCGGGAAGCCGATGTCGCCGACGTCCTTCGGCATGTTGTCGCCGATCCGCACCCA
>JAGSPS010000326.1 GCA_018262315.1 Deltaproteobacteria bacterium
GACGCCGAGTAGGCGCACTGGCCGATCTGGCCCTCGAAGGCGGCGGCCGACGCGGTGTTCACGATCACGCCGCGTTCGTTCTCGTCGTTCGGCTGGTTCTTGCTCATGCGCGCCGCGGCGAGCCGCACCACGTTGAAGGTGCCGACCAGGTTCACGCGCAGCGTCAGCTCGAAGAGCTTCAGGTCGAAGGGCTTGCCCGCCTTGTCGACGGTGCGGCCGGCGGTGCCGATGCCCGCGCAGTTCACCGCGACCTGGATGCCACCAAATTGTTGGACGGCACGATCCAGTGCTGCCGTCACCTGCTCCTCATTTGCAACATCGGCTTCGCAGAAGATCGCGGCGTCGCCGATCGACTTCGCCACGTCGGCGGCCTTCGAGCGCCCGAGATCGAGGATCGCGACGCGCGCGCCGCGCGACGCGAGCGCCCGCGCGGTCGCCTCGCCGAGACCCGATCCGCCGCCCGTGACGATCGCTCCGATGCCCTGGATCTGCATGCGCTTCCTCCGCCGTTCTCGAGAGCTGGCGAGCTTAGCAATCCGCTTCCAGCGCGCGGGCCAAGCGCTGCGACCACGGGCCCGGGCGCGCGTCGCCGATCGGGCATCCGTCGAGCTGCGTGATCGCGCGGGCGCCGCGCACGGCGTTGACCGCGATCAGCTCGCGTGCGGCGGCGACGTCTGCGGCCGACAGATCGGTTTCGCGCAGCGCCGCTTCGCGATCGAGGAGGACGGCGCGCGCGATGCCGGCGACGCCGCCGCGCGTTAGCGGCGGCGTCCGCAGTGATCCATCGGGGCTCGCGACGATGAGATGGGTGCGCGCAGCTTCGACGAGGAAGCCGGCGCCGTCGAAGAGCAGCGCATCGTCGGCTCCTGCAGCGCGCGCGGCGTCGAGGGCGATCAGGTAGACCGATCGCTCGGTCGACTTCGCCCGCGACGTGGGCGTTGGCCCGGGATGCGCGAGTGGCGACGTCACCGCTCGCCAGACGGGCGGGTCGTCGCCCCACGCGCGCAGCGAACCGACGAGGCGCGGCAAGCCGTCCCACTCGCGGCGCACTTCGAGACGCAAGACGGCGCGGCTGCCGTCGCGCGTCGCTGCTGCCAGTTCGGCGAGTTCGTGCAGGCAGGTAGCGAGATCGAGTTGGCCGAGACCGAGCAGTTGCGCGTCGCGTAGCAGGCGCTCGGCGTGGCGGTGGGCCTGCCAGACACGACCGCCCATCGCGCGGGCGGTCGTGAAGCATCCAGCGTCGCTCGTCACTTCCTCTGGTCGATCGGCACAAACGAGCGCTGTTTCTCTCCGGTGTAGATCTGGCGCGGGCGCCCGATCTTGAAGTCCGGATCGCGGTGCATTTCGGCCCACTGGGCGATCCAGCCAGGCAGCCGGCCGATCGCGAACATCGCCGTGAACATGTTTTCGGGCGTTCCGATCGCGTTGTAGATCACGCCCGAGTAGAAGTCGACGTTCGGGTAGAGCTTGCGCTCGATGAAGTAGTCGTCCTTGAGCGCGATTTCCTCCAGCTCCTTGGCGATCTCCAGCATCTTCGAGTTGACGCCCAGCTTCTCGAGGACGCCGTCGCATGCCTTCTTGATGATCTTCATGCGCGGGTCGAAGTTCTTGTAGACCCGGTGGCCGAAGCCCATCAGGCGCGAGGTGTCGTTCTTGCTCTTGGCGCGCTCGACGAACTCGCGCGCCGAAATGCCCTCGTCGCGGATCTTGTGGAGCATCTCGATCACCTGCTGGTTGGCGCCGCCGTGGAGCGGGCCCCAGAGCGCGTTGATGCCCGCAGAGATCGCGCCGAACAGATTCACCATCGACGAGCCGCCGAGGCGCACCGTCGACGTCGAGCAGTTCTGCTCGTGGTCGGCGTGCAGGATCAGCAGCAGGTCGATCGCCTTTTCGATCACCGGGTCGACGTGATACGGCTCGCAGGGCGTCGCGAACATCAGGTGCAGGAAGTTTCCGACGTAGCGGAGCTTGTTGTCGGGGTAGATGAAAGGCTGGCCGATCGAGTGCTTGTAGGCGTAGGCGGCCATCGTTGGGAGTTTCGCGATCAGCCGGTGTACGGAGATCTCGATCTGGCGCGGGTCGCGCGGGTCGAGCGCATCGGGGTAGAACGTCGCGAGCGCTCCCACCGCCGCCGAGGACGCCGCCATCGGGTGTGCGTCCTTCGGCAACGCGCCGTAGAAGCGCTTGAAGTCCTCGTGGAGCATGGTGTGGTGGCGGATCGAATCGCTGAAGGAGCGCAGTTGGGCTTCGGTCGGCAGTTCGCCGTAGATCAACAGATGCGAGACCTCGAGGAAGCTCGACTTCTCGGCGAGATCTTCGATCGCGTAGCCGCGATAGCGCAGTATGCCGGCGTCGCCGTCGATGAAGGTTATGGCCGAGCGACACGCACCCGTGTTGGCATAGCCGGGATCGAAGGTGATGTATCCCGTCTGGTCGCGGAGCTTGCGGACGTCGATCGCGCGCTCGCCTTCGCTGCCAACCAGGATGGGCAGGGTGATCGTCTTGTCGCCGATACGCAGTTCGGCGCTGTCGATGGGCGTGGGCATTTGCGGGCCTCCCTTCGTGGGCCGGTCGGCAGACCGGCCGATGCGTTTTCACGCAGTCGCGGTTTGCGAGATTGGAACCTAGCCGATGGTCCTCGTTCGGCTATGCCTCGGCGCGCAGAGGCCGACTCTCGAGTCGGCCTCCCGACGTTTCCGTTCCGTGCTCGACACGCGCGCGTCATCGAGTTGTGCTGCGCGGCGTCACGACGAGCACGGCGCGGCTTCCTTCGCGGGCGCGGAACTGCACGTCGACCGGCGTCACCGCATCGACGCGCTCGCGTTTCCTCTCCTCGACCACGATCGCGCGGCCCCCGGCCGCGACGAATCGCTCGATGCTCTCGGCCTCGTCGAGCGCCTCGACGTGGCGATGGCCGTAGTAGACGAGTCCCCCCGCCATCTGGACGTCGCCGACCAGTCCGATCGATCCAGTTTCGGGAGTGAGCGCCGCCGCCGCCTCGGCGATCGGACGCGGCGACTTGCCGGGATCGAGCGCCGGATAGACCACCGTGAAGACCACGAGCAGCAGCGCCCACACCGCGCCGACGGGAATCGCGAGCCGCAACCGCAGGCGCGCACGCGCACGCCACAGCGCGAGTTGTGCGATCCCCGCCGCAGCCACGATCATCGCCACCGCTGTGCCGGCCAGCAGCGACGCCGCCTCATTGCGCAGCGGATCGCGAAGCGCGAGCCACACGCCGCCGCCGACCATGGCGGCTCCGATCAGGCCCGTCGCCGCGTGGAACGCGACCGGAATCCGGTGCGCCGCTTCGACCCAGCGCCCGAGCGCGTCCGCGAGCAGCAGCGCGACGGCCGGCAGCAGCGGCACCAGGTAGAGCCCGCGCTTGCCGGTGGAGAGCGTGAAGAAGACGAGCGTCGCCGCGACCCATGCGAGCAGGAAGCGCCACGCGCGGCGGTCCTCGTCGTTGGCACCCGCGATGAATACACAGCGTCGTGCCGCCCACCACACGACCGGCGCGAGCAGGAACCAGGGGAGGCTCTCGGCCGGGAACTGGTAGAGGTAGTAATAGAACGGGCGATCGTGGGAGCTGCCCGCGAAGAAACGCCCGAAGAGATTCTCGACGACGGCTTCGCCGAAGAAGCCGGGTGGCGCCAGCGCGATCGCCACCGCGACCCACGCGAGCCCCGGTCCGAACGAGAGCAGGAATCCCCACCACGGAAACGCGCGGCGCAGCGCGCCAAGGCGCCGCTCCCAAATCAGGAAGCACGCCATCACCAGGACCGGCACGAGGATCCCGACGGGTCCCTTGGTGAGCACGGCGAGCCCGAG
>JAGSPS010000327.1 GCA_018262315.1 Deltaproteobacteria bacterium
CGAGAGATCGCGCGCCTCCTCGCCCTTGCAGCCGGAAAGAAGGCCGTGCTCGGCGCCGAGCCGCTCGTGGGCGCCGACATCGCTGTCCTCGTGCCAAGTCACCGCCAGGGTGGCTACGTTCGCGACGCGCTCGCGCGGCTCGGCGTGGCGAGCGTCACTTACGGCCAGGACAGCGTCTATCACTCGCCCGAGGCCGTCGAGGTCGAGCGGATTCTGCTCGCGGTGGCCGAGCCGGGCCGGGAAGGGCTCGTGCGCGCGGCGCTCGCGACGGAGCTCTTGGGCCGCTCTGGTGACGAGATCGCGGCGCTAGCGACCGACCCCGACGGGTGGGATCGCGTTCTCGAGCGCTTCGCCGGCTACCACACGCTTGCTGCCGAGCACGGGTTCGCGCGCATGTGGCGCGCCCTCGTCGAAGGCGAGGGCGTCCCCGCGCGGTTGCTCGTGTTGCGGGATGGCGAACGCCGTCTCACCAACCTCCAGCACCTTGCCGACCTTGTGCAGGACGCGGCGGTTCGGCAAGGGCTCGATCTCGAAGGGCTCGCGCGCCTGCTTGCACGCGCCCGCACCGCGCCCACGGGCGATGCCGAGGCCGAGCAGTTGCGCCTGGAGTCGGACGAGAACCTTGTGAAGATCCTCACCGTGCACGCGGCAAAGGGGCTCGAGTTCCCGATCGTGTTCTGCCCATTTCTCTGGGAAGGGCGCGAGCGCTCGGCCGAAGGCGAGATCGTTGCCTGCCACGAAAGCGGGCACGCCGTGCTGGATGTCGGCTCGGAGCGCATCGAAGCGCGCAAGCGGGCGGCAAGCGAGGAGGAGCTCGCGGAGCGGCTGCGGCTTGCCTACGTCGCGCTGACGCGTGCGAAGAACCGCTGCACCCTCGTGTGGGGCGCGGTGAACGAGGCCGACAACTCCCCGCTCGCGTGGCTGCTGCATCGCAAGAGCGGCGCGGCGTTCGCGGCACTCGACGACGCCGCGCTGCGGGCCGATCTCGCCGGGATCGCAGAGAGATCGAAGGGGGCGATCGAGATCCGCGACTTGCCGGCAGACGTTGGCGCGCATGTTGCTGCGCGTGGGGAGCATGCTGCCGCGCTCTCGGCTCGACGCTTCGCGGGCCTCATTCCTGCGCCGTGGCGGGTGTCGAGCTTCAGCGGCCTCGTGTCGCAGCGCGAGACCGAGCGGCCCGACTACGACGCGCTCGGCACGGATGCTGGCGGACAAGGCGGTGAAGCCGGCGAGGCGGCCGGGACGACGGTCGGCGAGCCCGCGTCGCGCTTCGCCTTTCCGCGTGGCGTCGATGCCGGCACGCTGGTGCACAAGGTCTTCGAGGGGATCGACTTTGCCGCCCCCGACGGCGAGCCCGCGCGCCGGCTCATCGGCGACCTGGTCGCGCGGTTCGACTTCGGTCCCGACCTTGCTGCGCCGCTTCGGGCGATGGTCGTGGATGCGCTCGGGACGCCGCTCGACCCGGACCGGCGGCTCGTGCTGGGCCGGATTGCGCCGGAGAGCCGGGTTGCCGAGCTCGAGTTCTTGTTCCCAGTGCGCGCCGGCGCGAAGCCGCTGCCCGGTGGTCTCGCGGCGCCCGAGGGGTTCCTCAAGGGGTTCATCGACCTCGTATTCGAGTTCGAGGGCCGCTATTTCGTCGTCGACTGGAAATCGAACTGGCTCGGCGACACGTTCGAGAGCTACGCACCGGACCGGCTTTCCGGCGCGATGTCCGATCACGCCTACGACGCGCAGGCGCTCGTCTACGCCATCGCCGTCCATCGGCATCTCGCTGCGCGCATTCCGGACTACGACTACGAGCGGCACTTCGGCGGCGTCTACTACCTCTTCGTGCGCGGCATGAGTCCCGAGCGCGGTCCGGCCTGCGGCGTGCACTTCATCCGTCCGTCGCGGCGCGAGATCGACGCGCTCGCAAATTCGCTGTGCGTCCCCGTGGACTCTGGCCAATGACAACGGCGACGAAGGCAGCTGCGCCGGGCGTGCTTCTGGAGCGACTTCGCCGCGCCGGCCAGCTCGCGGACATCGACGCGCATTTCGCCGCCCTCCTGCTCGACCTCGCGGCAGCGCCTTCGGAGACGCTCGCTCTCAGCGCCGCGCTCGCGAGCCGCGCGTCCGGACAAGGGCACGTGTGCCTGGATCTCGCACGGCTGGCGGGCGAAGCCCAGTTCGAGGGCGAATGGCGCGCGCCGGAGCTCGCCGCGTGGCGGCAGGCGCTGCTCTCGAGTGGCGCGGCCGGCGAGGCCGACGCGTTCCGCCCGCTCATCCTGGATGGCGATCGACTCTACCTGCAGCGCTATTGGCGGTACGAAACCGCTTTCGCGTCGGCGCTCATTCGGCGTGCGTCGCATCCCGTCGAAAGGATCGAGGAATCTCGGCTCGAAGCGGGCCTCGCGCGGTTGTTCCGCGGCGGCGATGCCGATGACCTGCAGCGTGCTGCTGCCGAGATGGCCGTCCGTCAGCGGCTCGCCGTCATCTCGGGCGGCCCGGGCACGGGCAAGACGACGACCGTGGCCCGTGTGCTGGCGCTCGCGGTCGAGACGGCGGCACACGCGGGGCTCGCGATCGGTCTCGCCGCGCCCACCGGCAAAGCGGCCGCGCGGCTGCAGGAGTCGATCGACGGCGCGCGCGAAAAGCTCGGGCTTTCTCCGGCGCTCGCGGAGGCGCTGCCGCACGAGGCCGCGACTCTGCACCGCCTGCTCGGCGTACGCCCCGACCGGGCCCGGCCGCGATTCGATGCTTCGAATCCGCTCCCTCTCGACATCCTCGTCGTCGACGAGGCGTCGATGATCGACCTCGCGCTCGCGGCGAAGCTCGTCGCAGCGTTGCGGCCCGAGGTCCGCCTGATTCTCCTGGGAGATAAAGACCAACTCGCGTCGGTGGAAGCGGGCGCCGTGCTGGCAAGCCTCGCCGGGGCACTGCCTCGCAAGAACGTGGTCCTGCTCGAGAAAAGCTGGCGGTTCCCGGCCGCGAGCGGCATCGGCAGACTGGCAAGGTGCGTGCGCGACGGCGACGCATCCGGCGCGGAGTCCGTGCTCGACACCGGATCCGCTGGCGACCTCGCCTGGCATCGAAGCCCGGACCTGCGATCGCTGGTGGACGAGACGATGACGGGCTACGCGCCGCTGTTCGAGGCGGCGGAGGCGGCGTCCGATGTGGCCGGTTGCTTCGCGGCGCTCGCCCGATACCGGGTGCTGTGCGCGCATCGGCGCGGGCCGCTTGGCGCGCTCGCGATCAACCGCGCCATCGTGGCGCGACTGGAGGCTCGCGGCGCGGTCGTGCGCGGACGCCGCTTCTATCCCGGTCAGCCGCTGATGGTGACGACGAACGACTACGCGCTGCGGCTGTTCAACGGCGATGTCGGCGTCGTCGTGGCCGATCCGTCCATGGCGGACGGGCTGGCCGTGGCGTTCCCGGAGGAGGGCGGCGACGTGCGCCGGCTCGCGACCGCGCGCATTCCTGCCTGCGAGACCGTCTATGCCATGACGGTGCACAAGAGCCAGGGATCGGAGTTCGACGACGTGCTGCTCGTCCTTCCGCCCGAGCCGTCGCCGGTGCTTTCCCGGGAACTCGTCTATACGGGAGTCACGCGGGCCAGGCGACGCGTGACCGTGGCCGCGACCCCCGACGTGCTGCGCGCGGCGCTCGCCGCAAGGGTCGAGCGCGATTCGGGGCTGGCCGAACGTCTTGGCGCGCCGCCCGCCTGAACTGGCTCTGCCTGAAGCGATGGGATCTTTGCCGGGTTCTCGTGTCGCTTGCGTTGAGTCACCGCGCAGACGGCGCTAAAATTTGCATAAAAGACCCGGCGGCGGAC
>JAGSPS010000093.1 GCA_018262315.1 Deltaproteobacteria bacterium
TTGGAACGACAGCCTGGGCCGCGAGAACGAGTCGGCCGCGTCTTGCGCGTTCCGACTTATGGCTGGGCGGCGGGCGCGGGGCTGGTGCTGCTGCGCGCTTCGATCTCCTGCAGCCGCGCCTCGACGTACGGAGCGAGCTTCAGGTCGGGTGCCTCGCTCTTCAGGCGCTGATAGATCGCCAACGCCTGCTCGGGCTTGCCCGCCTCGGCCCAGCAGCGCGCCGCCTGGGCGAGTGCGTCCGCGTGCAGTGGAAAACCGGGAACTGCGGCCGCCGTCTCATGCGACCTGGCGGCTGCTTCGAAGTCGCCTTTCTCCTCCTGCAGATGACCGATTCGCGACGCGATGACGGCTCGGATCGGAGAATCGGCCGGCGCCTGCTCCGATGCCTGGAGGAAGACTTCCAGTGCGCGATCCGGATTGCCCAGCTTCGCAAAGATCTCGCCCGCTCCGAGCAGACTCAGTGTCGCAGTCGGCGTGCCGCTCCATTCCTTTGCGAGCGTGAGGTACTTGTCGGCGTACTCCGTGCGAACCGCCTTCGCCGTCTCGGGGTTCGCGGGCTCCGGGACCTCGACCTCGCTGGCTTTGCCGCCCATCGCCGCGACGAATTCGCCGTGGAGTCTTGCGAGTGACGTCGACGCCTTGTCGGCCTGCGAGTGAGAGTACGCCCGATAGCCGCCAAAGCTCGCGGCGCCGAGCAGGATCGCGCCCGCGATGCCGAGCACGACGGCGGGATTCGCGCCGACCCATTGAGCGAGTCGCTCGCCGACCGACTCGAGTTCCTCGAGCGTGTCCGCGGGCGCGTCGTTGTGGTGCTTCGTCACGTGCGTTTGGTCCTCTGGGTCCGGAAGAGCGCGCATTGTAACGGCGGCCCGGAGGCCCCGCCCGGCGCCTATTGCGCGCCCTTCTTCTCGCGGCGACTCCGGAGTTGGATGCGCAGCGGCGTGCCGCCGAGGTCGAAACGCTCGCGCAGGCGATGCTCGAGATAGCGGAGATAGGACTCCTTCACGCCCGCCGGGTCGCTACAGAAGATCACGATGCTCGGCGGGCACACGCCAACTTGCGTCGCATAGAGCAAGCGCAGCGGGCGTTTGCGCGATCCGCGCTGCGCCATGGCGGGCTCGTGCGCGTCGGTCGCGTCCGCGAGCCAGCGATTCAGCGCGCCGGTCGGGATGCGCCGGCGAGCCGCCTTCGCGAGCTTGCGCACGAGCGGCAGCACCTTGTCGACGCGCAGGCCGCTCTTCGCGGCGATCGCGAGGATCGGCGTGTCGGCTGCAAAGCGCAGGCGTTCGAGGACCGCCTCGCGCGCGCGCTCCGAAGCGCCGCGTTCGTGGACGAGGTCCCATTTGTTGAGCAGCACGGCGGTTGCGCAGCCACTGTCGCGCGCGAGCCCGAGTATGCTGGCGTCCTGGTCCGTGAAGCCATCGGCCGCATCGGTGACGACGAGCGCCACGTCGGCGCGCTCGAGCGAGCGGACCGCCATCAACGCGCTGGTGCGCTCGCCGATGCGGTCACGGCGACCCTGGCGACGCAGTCCCGCGGTGTCGACCAGTACATAGACGCCGTCGGGGCGCTGGAGCACGCTGTCGATCGCGTCGCGCGTGGTGCCGCCCTCGTCGGACACCACCATGCGTTCGGCGCCGAGCAGCCGATTCACCAGCGAACTCTTGCCGACGTTCGGACGACCGACCACGGCGACGCGGATCGCGTCGGGTTGGTCGCTGTCGGGTTCGGGCGCTCCCTCCTGCTCGACTGGCGCCGGCAGCGCAGCGACGATCTCTTCGAGCACGTCCCAGGCGCCGCGCCCGTGCTCGGCCGAAATTGCGCGCACGCGCGCGAAGCCGAGGCGATGGAACTCGGCGGCGCGGGACTCGTGCTTCGGCGTGTCGCACTTGTTCACGACCAGCGCGATCGGCCGATCGCTCTTGCGCAGTTCGCGGGCGATCGATTCGTCCTCGGGCAAGAGCCCCGCGCTCCCGTCCACCACGAACAAGATGGCGTCGGCGTCGCGCACCGCGGCGCGCGCCTGGGCCTGGACTGCCGCGCTGAGTCCTTCGCCCGGGTCGGGTTCGAAGCCGGCGGTGTCGACGACCACGATGCGCCGGCCCGCGACCTCGACGGACTGGGCAATGCGGTCGCGCGTGAGGCCCGGGACGTCGTCGACGAGTGCACGCCGCCGGCCGGCGAAGCGGTTGAAGAGCGTCGACTTGCCGACGTTCGGTCGGCCTACGATGGCGATGAGCGGCGCGACGGGTCGAGACGGCAGCGGACTCATTGGTGCGAACACTCGATCCGACTTGCAGGGGGGCAGGCGAAGCCCGCGAAGAGCGCCGAGTTTGCTTGACAATCGCAGCCGCGCGCAACTAGGGTTGCCGCGGGTTGCGCCGCGGGGGGCGGGACCCGTCGTCCACACGATGGAGGGGGACTCGCCGTGATCCGCTCTGCGCGCCGCTTCATTTCGCTGACCTTCCTGGTAACGCTGCTCGTTGCAGCCGCGCCGGGGGTATCGCACGCCGGTGCGAAGACGCTCGCCCGGTCGGTCCAGAATCTGCTTTTCTTCCCGTTCGATCTCGCGCTCTCGCCGTTCGTCGCCGTCAAGATCACCGTTGACAAGTGGAGGGAGAGCGACGACACCAAGGCCGTGAAGTACGGCTACGCGCCGTTCGCGCCGATCTGGAACTTCGGCGTCGAGGCGGGCGCGTCCGTGATCCGGGGCGTGGCGGGAATACTCGAGCTGCTGCCCGGCATCGTACTGCTGCCCTTCGACGGCGAGATGAGCGCGATCTATGACCTTCCCGAGACCCAACCCGCCTGGGTGGACGTCGGCGCCGAGGCGCCGTTCCGGATGAAGTTCGGCGTGGACTACCTGGGGGCGGCGAGCGACTAGCGCGCGTTCGCGTCGCGCGCCTCGACGAACTCGCGCACCCGCGACTCGATCCCGCGCAAATCCTCCGGCGTCAGCCACACGGCGTCCGGCACGCCGCGAAACCAGGTGCGTTGGCGCCGCGCGAAGTGACGGGTGTCGCGCCGCATGCCGGCGAGCGCGTTTTCGAGCGTGTCCTGCCCGTCCACGACCGGCATCAGGTGGCGATAGCCGATCGCCTGCATCGGCCGCAGATCGGCGCCGTAGCCGCGGGCGCGCAGCGCGCGGCACTCCTGTAGCAGGCCGGCGGCGATCATCGCTTCGGCGCGCGCATCGATCCGCGCGTCCAGCGGGTCGCGGCCCGGGTCGAGGACGAGGTAGAGAACGCGGAACGGCCGGTCGCCGAAGTGGTGGCGTGCGCGGAGCTGCGACGCGGGCACGCCGGCATGTGTCACCAGTTCCAGCGCACGCACGGTGCGCCGCAGGTCGTTGGGATGGATGCGGCGCGCCGCCTCCGGGTCGAGCACCGTGAGGCGGCTGTGGAGACGCCCCGGATCGCCCGCGTCCGCGGCGCGCTTCGCCTCGCGTTCGAGCTCTGCGCGCAGCTCGGGGTCCGGGTCGCCGTCGTGGAGCAAGCCCTCGAGAAACGCGCGGATGTAGAGGCCGGTGCCACCGGTCAGGAACACGACTCCGCCGCGAGCATGGATCTGCGCGGCGGCGACGCGCGCTTCGCGCGAGTAGCGGCCGGCGTTGTAGACGACGTCGGGCGGGACGACGTCGAGCAGGTGGTGTGGCACGCGCGCGCGCAGGGCGAGCGACGGTTTGGCCGTCCCGATGTCGAGACCCTGGTAGACCTGCATCGAGTCGGCGTTCACGATCTCGCCGCCGAAGCGAAGCGCCAGCTCGATCGCGATGCCGCTCTTGCCGGCGGCGGTCGGACCGGCGACGACGACGACGGAGTCGCGCTGGGGAGTGGCTTCGGACACGACGGCGCAGGCTAGCGGTTGCTACGAGCGGCCGAAGCGGCGCTCGAGTTCGCTCCGTCCGATCGGCACCGCGACCGGGCGCCCGTGCGGGCAGGTCGGCGCGAAGGGGATCGTGTCGAGCGCGGCGAGCAGCGCCTGCTGCTCGCGCGGTTCGAGCCGCTCGCCCGCGCGACGCGCCGCGTGACAGGCCAGCGAGGCGAAGAGCGCGTCGGCAGCATCGGGATCGCGCAGGGCCCCTGCCCCGCCGCTTCGCGCGCCGTCGAGCTGGTCGGCGAGATCGCGCAGGAGCGACACGGGATCGTGTCCAGTGAGCAGAGCGGGGATTGCGCGCACCGCCACCGCGCGTTCGCCGAAGCGCTCGACCTCGAAGCCGAGCCGCAACAGCGAGTCCGCCGCTTCCGCGACGCGTGCGATCCGGTCGGGCGCGAGTTCGACCGTCTCGGTGAGCAACAGCGGCTGGCGTGCGACGCCACCCTCGCGCCACGCCGCGCGAAGTCCCTCGTAGAGCACGCGCTCGTGGGCGGCGTGCTGGTCGATGAGCAGGAGCCCGTCGCGGGTCTCGGCGACCAGGTAGGTGGCCAGCACCTGACCGAGCAGCCGCAGCTCTGCGAAGCGAACGCCCGGCGACGCCGGCGCGATCCGCTCGGCGAAGAGCTGGGCAGGCGCGCCCTCTGCTGCCCGATCGGCATCCGCGAGGCTCGCACCCGCCAAGATCCAGTCGCTCCCCGACCCCGCTTCCCGGACCTGCCCGGGCGGTGCTTGTCCGGCAGGGCTCGTGACGCCTCCGCTGGCAGCGATCCAGCGGCGTTCTTCGAGGGCCCCGCGTACCGCGCGCGCGACGAGCCGGTGCACGGCCGCGGGATCCGCGAAACGCACTTCCCATTTCGCGGGGTGGACGTTCACGTCGACCGCCTCGGGCGGAACTTCGAGAAAGAGCAGCGCCGTCGGATAGCGACCGCGCGGGAGCACATCGCGGTAGGCGTCGAGCAACGCGTGGCGAAGCAAGCGGTCGCGCACCGGACGCCGATTCACGAAAAGATGAAGGCCCGCGGCATTCGAGCGCTGCACATCGGGGCGCGAGACGAATCCCTCGATGCGCAGCGCGCCCTCGGTCGCTCGCGCCGGCACCAGGCCTTCGGCTTCGCGCTCGGAAAGCACCGCTGCGACCCGTTCGATCGGGTCGCTCACGGCGGGCCAGGAGAGCGCCGGACGATCGTCGTGCTGAATGTCGAAATGGACGCTCGGAAGCGCGAGCGCGGCGCGCGCGAGCCACTCGGCGACGTGCCCCCATTCGGTCGCAGCGCTCTTCAAGAACTTGCGGCGCGCGGGGACGTTGGCGAAGAGGTCGGCGACCTCGATGCGGGTTCCTTCGGGGCCGCCCGCGGCGCGCGCCTCGATCACCTTGCCGCCTTCGATGCGGAGCTCGAAGCCCTCTGCGGCGCCGCGTGCCCGGGTCCGCAGCCGCAGTCGCGAGACCGACGCGATGGCGGGCAGCGCCTCGCCGCGGAAACCAAAGGTACGGATCCGGACGAGATCCGCGCCGGACGTGATCTTGCTCGTCGCGTGACGCTCGAGTGCGCGGCGCGCGTCTTCGGCGCCCATGCCGGATCCGTCGTCCGTGACGGCGATCAGCGACGCGCCGCCGTCGCGCACCTCGACGCGGATCCGTGCCGCGCCCGCGTCGAGTGCATTCTCGACCAACTCCTTCACCACCGAGGCGGGCCGCTCCACGACCTCGCCCGCGGCAATCTGGTCGACGAGGTCGTCGGGCAGCAGGCGGATGCGAGGGGCGTCGGGATCGGTGTCCATCGCCTCGCGCCTCCCCTCCCCACCCCAGTCGAAACAGCGGCACGATGATTGCGGTGCGAAGCGCCAGCCGCCAACGCCGCCCGCAAAATCGCGGCTCAAGCCTTCATTTTCATTGACAAACAAGGGTGTTTCTCCATAGCCTCCCGCTCCAGTCTGGTACGGGGGGGCCGACCATGTCCGAGCTTGCCATCACGCACACGGGGCAATCGGGGACGCGCCGCGGCGGAGCCGCGCGGGAGCTCGAAGGCTCGACACGTCCGATCGGACGGCGACGCGAAGACCGCATCGTCGCAGCGAGTCCGCTCGCGCAGCGAAGCATCGAGCGCGCGCAGCTCGCGGCGCGCACGGAGCAACCCGTACTCGTGCGGGGTCCTGCCGGCGCCGGGAAGTCGATGCTCGCACGCGCCGTGCACGCCTGGAGTCCGGTCGCGGCCGGGCCGCTCGAGACGTTGCACTGCGCCGCTGTTCCGGAACCGTTGCAAGCGCGCGAGTTGTTCGGCTGCGCCGCGGGAACCTACCCGGCTCTGCCGGATCCGTTCGAGGGTGCGATCGCGCGCGCTGCGGGCGGCACGTTGTTGTTGGAAGGCATCGATGCGCTGGCAGCGCCCGTAGGCACCGCGCTGTCGCGCGCGCTCACGACCAACCGCTACCGACCGGAGGGCGACGCTGCGGAGCGTTCGCTGCGCGCCCGCATCGTCGCGACGGCGGATGGCAGCGCGGGGGACACGCCGCTCGGCGTTCCGTATCAGGAAATCGCGATTGCTCCGCTCGCGGAGCGACGCGAGGACGTGCTCCCCTTGGCGGCGCACTTCCTGGCGCTCTTCGCAGCGGAGGCCGGTGTCGAGCCGGTCGGGTTCGCGCCGGACGCCCGCACCGCGCTGCTGGAAGAGTCGTGGCCGGGCAACGTCGCCGAGCTGCGCGAGCGCGTGCGCCAGGCCGTGCACCTCGCTGGCGGCGGCGCGGTCAGCTCGGAGGCGTTGATGCTCGCGACGCGCGCCGACCGGGTGCCGTCGTTCCGCGACGCGAAACGCGCCTTCGAAGCGCGCTACGTCCAGAGCCTGTTGCGCCTCTGTGACGGCAACATCTCGCAGGCGGCGCGGCTCGCGAAGAAGGATCGCAAGGACTTCTACGACGTGATCCGGCGCACCGGCGTCGACCCGTCGCTGTTCCGCCGCTAGGAGCAAACCGGCTCGCGCGTCGGCCAACGCGCGTCCGAGCGAGGCTCCCGGGTAGGCGAGTCGGCGAACGCTGATACCCTCAGCGACATGCGTGTCGCCGTCGTGCAGATGACTTCCACCGACGACGTCGGCGCCAACCTGGCGGCGGCGGAGAAATGGGTTGCGCAGGCGGCCGAACAGGGCGCCGAGCTAATCGCGCTGCCCGAGAACTTCGCGTATCTGCGTCGCGAGGGAACGGGCGTCCCCTGTGCGCAGTCGCTCGAAGGGGAGATCGTCTGCGCGTTGCGCGCCTGGGCGGAGCGACACCGGATCTGGCTGGTCGGCGGCACGTTCCACGAAGCGATTCCGGGCGAGACCCGAGTTCACAACACCAGCGTCGCGATCTCGCCGCGCGGCGAGATCGTCGCCGTCTACCGCAAGATCCACCTCTTCGACGTCGATCTCTCGGCGCACGGCGGCCAGGTCTACCGCGAGTCGGAACGCGTCGCACCGGGATCCGAAGTGGCGTCCTTCGAGACACCGGCGGGCGTCGTGGGTCTCTCGATCTGCTACGACGTGCGCTTTCCAGAGCTGTACCGCAGCCTCGCCCTGCGCGACGCGCGATTTCTCTGCGTGCCCGCTGCGTTCGCGCGCGAGACGGGTCGCGACCACTGGGAAGTGTTGCTGCGCGCCCGCGCGATCGAGAACCAGTGCTTCGTGCTCGCGCCCGCGCAGTGCGGCGAACACCCGGGCGGTCGGCTCAGCTACGGCCGTTCGATGGTCGTGGATCCGTGGGGCATCGTGATCGCTCGCGCGCCCGATCGCCCTGGTCCGCTCTTCGCGGAGTGCCACCTCGACGACCTGGATCGCGTCCGCGCGTCCCTCCCGGCGCTGCGCCACCGGCGTCTGTAACGAGCAGCCCCTTGGCTCAAGCGGCCACCCTGCCCCGCCGATGCGGGATCCGGCGCACGGGGCGCCGGGGATCGGGGGTCGCAGCGATGGCGGGCGAGGGCAATGGGAAGCGCGCGGCGCTCGTGATCCGCACGGGGGGCTTCGAGGGCACGCGCTACGAGCTGGCCGGCGAAGAGACCCTGATTGGTCGCAATCCCACCACCGACATCACGCTGCTCGACGAGGGCATCAGCCGCGAGCACGCGATCATTCTCTTCGACGACGACCAGGCGCGCTACGAGATCGAAGACCTCGAGTCGACCAATGGGACCAAGGTGAATGGCAAGCGCGTGCGCAACGCGCCGCTCGCACCCGGCGATGAGATCCAGATCGGGCACACGGTCTTCGAGTTCGTGATCGACGCCTGATCCTTCACGCGGCGTCGTCGCGCCCGAGCTTGCGCTGATAGGCGCTGTAATGCTCGCGGATCCGCTCCACCAATTCGTCCTCCGAATCGGTGACGTGGATGAGGCCGAGGTCCTCCGCTGAGATCATTCCGTGTTCGAGCGGTTCGCGGGTGAGCCACTCGAGCAGTCCTTCCCAGTACGAGCGGCCGTAGAGCACGACGGGGAAGTCGGGCATCTTGCCGGTCTGCTTCAACGTGATCGCCTCGAAGATCTCGTCGAGCGTGCCGAAACCGCCGGGCAGCCCGACGAAGGCACACGCGTACTTCACGAACATCACCTTGCGCACGAAGAAGTAGTCGAAGACCAGGCTGGTTTCGACGTGTTCGTTGATGCGCTGCGCGAACGGCAGCTTGATGTTGAGCCCGATCGACTGGCCGCCCGCCTCGACCGCGCCGAGGTTGCAGGCCTCCATGAGTCCCGGGCCGCCACCGGTAATGATGGAGAAGCCCGCCTTGGCGAGCGCTGCGGCGACCCGGCGTGCTTCCTCGTAGTAGCGGTGTTCGCGTGGCACGCGCGCGCCGCCGAAGATCGTCACTGCGGGCCAGACCGGCCTGAGGGTTTCGAAACCCTCGACGAACTCGCCCATGATCTTGAAGACCATCCAGGTGTCTTTGGAGCGGGGATCGTACACCCCTCCCCTATCGGGAAAGGGGGCGTTGCGCTTGACGGCGCCGGCCGCGCGCTACGACTTCCTGGACTTGAACAGCGCATCGAGCGCTGCCTGTGCGCCGGCCTTGGGATCCGGCACCTGCGCGGGCGATCCGGTCCGCGGCGCGAACCAGTCGCAGCGATTGGCGCGCTCACGGTCGGAGACGCGTTCGGCGTTGGGTTCGCGACACTCGTTGTACGCGCCCGGGTCGTGATGGCTGCAGTTGCGACAGGCATGCAGGTCGCCGCTACAGCGCGGGCACGCGTCGCGAAACCCGACGCGCTCGCCGCTCGCAAGCTCGATGCTGGTCCCGCAGACCCCGCAGTGCATGCGTTCCACCGTGTGCCACGGAGCTGCGGGCTGTCAAGAGCGCTCGGCATCGCCGGCTCCAGGTGATAGCTTGCCAGCGTCATGCTGCGCGCCAGCCTCGCCATTCCGTTCGCGATCGCGCTCCTGATCGCGGCGTCTCCCGCCACCGCGCAACCCAGCGCCAGCGCGGGTCCCGATGCCGTCGACTTCGCGCTCGCGTGGGCCCGCGGGGGCTACGCGTGTCCACTGGTATGCCGCTTCGGGGAAGAGGTGCGGCGCGGGGTTCGCCGCGTCGTGATCGCGGCGGGTCCGCGATCGTCCCCGCAGCGCGTCGACCGCATCACGTTCTTCGACGTCGGCGCCACCGGCGCCAGCCGCTGCCACGACGACCTCGGAGCCGAGGAGCCGAACATCGTCGGCACGCTTCTCGTATCCTACACCGTGAAGCGACCTCGTTCGGATACGCCCCAGCGCGACATCGAACAGGAGTTGAAGAGCGGCCCGCTGGTGTTCGACGTCGCGAGCGGGCGGCTGCGCATCGGGAGCGCGACAGCGGCCCCCGAGTCGCTGCGCGAGGTCGACTTCGCGGGCGGCAGGGTACGGCTCGGCGAACTCGCGCCGGGCTCCGACGAAGCGCGTCGGCTCGGCGATTTCGCGAGCCAGCGGCGCCTCCATCTCGAAGCCGAGGCGCCCGACGGCACTCGCATCGGCATGCCGCTCGCTGATTTCGAGCGGCGCTGACCGGCGCGTGGGCGAATCCTCGCCGCTCACACTCGACGGCGTTCGCTGGTGGTCGGGCCCGGAGGTCGGCGCACCGCAGTTGCGAGTGCTCGTCGAAGCAGCGCGCGCTGCGCTTGCGGCGGGCGCGCCGGACCGCAAAGGCAGTCGCCGCAAAGAGAGCTTCC
>JAGSPS010000328.1 GCA_018262315.1 Deltaproteobacteria bacterium
TCGAGCTGCAGGCGCTCTCGTTCGTGCTCGCGATCACGGATACACCGAACGCACTGCGCGAAGCGCTCGCGCGGTCGAGCGGCATGACGGTGGAGCAGGTCGCCGATTGTCCGCTGTTCCTGACCGGTTCGGCCGCCGAGATCCAGGACCGACTCGCGAAGCGGCGCGAGCAGACCGGCATCTCGTACGTCGTGATCCAGGGCGAGGAGATCGAGCAGGTCGAGCGCTTCGCCGCCGAAGTGATGGCGCCGCTCGGCACGCGCTGACGGGTGCGCTCGCGCGGGCGACTACAACTCGCCGAGCGGGCGCGTGAAGACGTCCCTCGCGCGCTCGCCGAGCGCATCGACGCGGCTGCCGAGGGTCTGGGTCGCAGCGGCAACGGGCGAGACCAAGACGAACGCCGCGCCGCCGGCGGCGAGCGACACGAAGCCGATCGGGCGCATCACGAGCAGGTCGGCCGCGATCGCGAGCGGACCCCAGATGCCACCCGGCCGGTGCACCGCCGCGATCGGCGCCTCATCCGTCGCATAACTGGGCAATGCGGTCGGCGTCGTCAGCGGCAGCTCGGCCGCTGCTGCCGGCACCTCGGCCGCTGCTGCCGGCTCCTCGGCGCTCGCCCGCTCCGGCCCGGGTACGCCGACCTCCTCGCGGGCTTCGTCGGCGCGCGCGGCCGGCGCAGCAATCCACGCGAGCGCGATGGCGAGCACGATTCCAGGCAGCCGGCGGTCGAGTTGGCAGGCGGACGTCATGTTGGGTCTCCCTCGGCGCCGCAGTCTACCAGCCATGCGAAGCCGGCCCACTGCTTGCCAGAGCAGTCGCCGTTTTGGTAGACGGGGTCGTGTCGTCTTCCCCGACCACGCTCGGCATCGACCTCGGCACCTCGGGCGTGAAGGCCGTGCTCGCCGACGCCAGCGACTGCGTCGCCGCGTCGGCGAGCGCGCCCCTCGAAGTTGCGCGCCCGCATCCGGCGTGGTCGGAACAGAACCCGGAGGACTGGTGGAGCGCGGCGAACGCCGCCGTGCGCGAGCTTCGCCAGCACGCGCCGGCCGCACTGCGCGCGGTGCGCGCGGTCGGCCTCTCGGGACAGATGCACGGCGCGACCCTGCTCGACGCGCGCGACGCGGTGCTGCGTCCGGCCATCTTGTGGAACGACGGCCGCAGCGCCGCCGAATGCGAGGCGCTGGAACGCGCGGAGCCTGCGTCGCGCGCGATCACCGGCAATCTCGCAATGCCCGGCTTCACGGCGCCGAAGCTGCTCTGGGTGCGCGCGCATGAGCCCGACGTCTTCGCACGCGTGCGGCGGGTGTTGCTGCCGAAGGACTGGCTGCGCCTGCGCATGACCGGCGATCGCGCGACCGATTGTTCCGACGCTTCGGGCACACTGTGGCTCGACGTCGCGAAACGGAGCTGGTCGCCCGCGATGCTCGCCGCCTGCGGGCTCGACGAGCGCGCGATGCCGCGCGTCTTCGAAGGCAGCGAGTCGACGGGACATCTGCGCGCGGAGGTGGCGAACGCGTGGGGCGTCGGCTGCGTTCCCGTCGCGGCAGGTGCGGGCGATCAGGCGGCCGGCGCCGTCGGGGCGGGCGTCGTGCAGCCGGGCAGCGCGTCGCTCGCGCTCGGCACCTCGGGCGTCCTCTTCGTCGCGGGCGATCGCTTCCAGCCGAACCCCGCTCGGGCCGTGCACGCGTTCTGCCACTGCCTGCCCGGCCGCTGGCACCAGATGGCGGTGTTGCTCTCGGCGGCGAGCTGTCTCGCGTGGGTGACGCGGCTCGTCGGCGCGACGAGCGAAGCCGCGCTGCTCGCCGAAGTGGAAGCGCAGGATCGGCCCGCTGCCGGCGCGCTGCTCTTCCTTCCGTATCTCTCCGGCGAGCGCACGCCGCACAACGATCCCGCCGCGCGCGGCGTCTTCTTCGGGCTCTCGCACGACACGGATCGCGCGACGCTCGCGCGCGCCGTGCTCGAAGGCGTGGCCTTCGCGTTCGCCGACGCGCAGCAGGCGCTGTTCGAAGCCGGCGCCGTGCTGCGCGAGATGTCCGTGGTGGGCGGCGGTGCGCGCAGCGCGATCTGGGGACGCATCCTGGCCTCGGTGCTCGATCGCGAACTCATCGTTCGCGCGGGGGCCGACGTGGGTCCCGCGCTCGGCGCCGCGCGACTCGCCCGGCTCGCCGTCTCGGGCGAGCGCGCCGAGGACGTGTGCACGGCGCCGCCGGTCGCGCGCGTGCTCGAACCCGATCCGACGCTGCGCGATTCCTACCGTGCGCCGCTCGAACGCTGGCGTGCGCTCTATGCTCGCTTGCGCCCGGCCTTCGCCGACGCGCGGGCGGAGTCAGCTCGAGGAGAATTGCGATGACGCATTTCCCGGACGTCGACCGGGTCCGTTTCGAAGGTCCCGACACCGAGCACCCGCTCGCGTTCCGCTACTACGACCGCAATCGCGTCGTGCTCGGCAAGCGAATGGAAGACCACGCGCGCTTCGCCGTCTGCTTCTGGCACAGCTTCTGCTGGCCAGGCAGCGACGTATTCGGCGCCGGCACCTTCGAGCGCCCGTGGCTCGCCGCGGGCGAGGACGCGCTCGAACTCGCCGAACTCAAGATCGACGCCGCCTTCGAGTTCCTCACCAAGCTCGGTGCACCGTTCTTCTGCTTCCACGATCGCGACATTGCGCCCGAAGGCGACACGCTGCGCGAGAGCCACGCGATCCTCGACCGGCTGCTCGAGCGCGTCGAGAAGGCGATGGCGCGCAGCGGGACGCGGCTGCTCTGGGGCACCGCGAACCTATTCAGCCACCCGCGCTACGCAGCGGGCGCCGCGACCAATCCCGATCCCGAGGTATTTGCGTACGCCGCCGCGCAGGTGAAGCACTGCCTCGAAGCGACCCAGCGCCTCGGCGGTGCGAACTACGTGCTGTGGGGCGGTCGCGAGGGCTACGAGACGCTGCTCAACACGAACCTGCGGCGCGAGCTCGATCAGCTCGGTCGCTTCCTGTGCCTGGTCGCGGAGCACAAGCAGAAGATCGGCTTCGCCGGCCCGCTGCTGATCGAACCCAAGCCCTTCGAGCCGACCAAGCACCAGTACGACCACGACGGCGCCGCCGTCTTCGCGTTCCTCCAGAACTACGGAATCGAACGCGAGTTCAAGCTGAACCTCGAAGTCAACCACGCGACGCTCGCGGGCCACGACTTCCAGCACGAGGTCGCCTACGCGATGGCCAACGGGATCTTCGGCAGCATCGACGCCAACCGCGGCGACGCGCGACTCGGCTGGGACACCGACCAGTTCCCGAACGACGCGCGCGAATGGGCGCTCGCCTGGTGCGAGATCCTGCGCGGCGGAGGCATGCACTCGGGTGGCTTCAACTTCGACGCCAAGCTGCGCCGCCAGAGCATCGATGCGACGGATCTGTTCCACGCCCACATCGGTGGCATGGACGCGATTGCGCGCGGCCTGCTCGCCGCGGAGGCGATGCTCGCAGACGGTCGCCTGCAGCGCTTCGTCGACGAGCGCTACGCGGGCTGGGACGGCGCCCTGGGCCGCGAGATCCTCGCCGGCCGCCAGAGCCTCGAAGATCTGGCCGGCCACGTGCTCGCCAACGACCTCGAGCCGCACCCGCGCTCCGGCCGGCAGGAGATGCTGGAAAATCTGGTGAGCCGATTCCTGTAGCTCTCTTCGCGGCGATCGCCGCGGCGCGCCGCACACCCTGACCCGTGTTGGCGCCGGGCGTGTCCGAGCCCGGCGCGGAAACCATCCAGTAGGATCCCAGCTCCCGGGAGGTGCCGTCTTGGATC
>JAGSPS010000329.1 GCA_018262315.1 Deltaproteobacteria bacterium
CGCGAATCGAAGGGGCAGACCCTGCCGATGCGGGCAGCTCGATCCGGAACGCGGTGCCGCCCGGTCCGGTGTACGCGACCGCGACCGTCCCGCCGTGCGACTCGATGATCTTCTTCACGGTCGCGAGGCCGAGGCCGGTGCCATCCGGGCGCGTGGTGAAGAAGAGATCGAAGACGCGGTCGCGCACACCTTCCGGGATTCCCGGCCCGGTGTCGGCGACTTCGAGAATCGCGCGGCGCTCGTAACGGCGCACCACGAGGCGCAGCGTACCGCCTTGCTTCCCCATCAGGCGCAGCGCGTTGCCGGCCAGCTCGAGCAGCACTTCTTCGAGCAGGTTGGGATCGCAGTCGGACGCGATCGGCGCGTCCGGCGCTTCGACCGCAACCGCGATGCCGAGATCGCGCGCGTGTGGTTCGAGCGTCACCGCCACCGTGCGCGCCAGCTCGCAGAGATCCACGCGCTCGAATCGCGGCTCGTGCGGGCGCGAGAAGTCGAGCAGCGAGCGGATGCGTTGTTCCAGACGATCCGCTTCGTTGAGAACACCCAGGAGCGTCGAGGCGAGCGGGCCGTCGCCGGCCTGGCGATGCGCGAGCTGGGCGGCCGCGCGGATTCCCGCGAGCGGATTGCGGATGCCGTGCGCGACCGAGCCCGCGAACTCGCCCACCGCGGCGAGCCGGGCATGTTGCAGCAGCGCCTCTTGCGCTTCGCGCAGCGCATCGATCGCGCGCGCGTGCTGGAGCGCGAGAGCGGCCTGGGCGGCGAGACCCCGCACCAACTCGCGCTCGGACTCCGAGAACGGGGCACCCGAGCGCTTGGGTCCGCAGGCGAGCGTGCCGAGCGAAGTACCCCGAAAGCGCACGGGCTCCGTGATCGCGGGCGCGCGACCCGTGCTCGCGCCGAGGCGCAGCTCCGCCCAATCGAGCGCGAGCGCCTCGCGCACGCGGCCCCCCAGGAACGCGCCGATCGCGGCGGCGTCGGTGAGCGTCGCGAACTCCGTGCTGGTGTCCTCGAGCACGTGCGCCACGTCGAGGTGCGAGCGGAAGAAGGCGCGGTCGATGCCCACCTGCACGCGCCGTCGCAGCGGATCGAACGACACCGCGATCGCCATCAACAGCGCGAAGGCGACGCCGGGATTACCGGCTGCCCCTCGCTGCACGAGGCGTTCGAGCGCAAACGCAGATGCGGCGTAACCAAGCACGACCGCGGCGGTGGCAATCGCGTAGCCGAGCGTCAAGCGCACGAAGCGCTCGGCGCCGAGCAGGTCGTGTCGCACGATCGCGTAGAGGACCGACGCCGGGAAGAACAGGAAGAAGGCGCCGATCCACGTCCACGAGAACGACCAGCCGAGCAGCGAGAAGGCGAGCACGCCGATCGACGGCAACAGCACCGCGACGAGTGCGCCGGAGAGCACTACCGCCGCCTGCATGCGGCGCTCGGGCTCGCGCGCGCGCACCACCGCTTCCGTGAAGCTCGCGAGCATCGCGAGCCCGATCGCCGCGAGCACGACGTAGAAGGCGAGGCTGATGTCGTCGGCGGCGCGCGGGCGCGCGTAGAAGACGACCGACGACACGCACGCCGCCGCGAAGAGCGCGACGCAAAGGACCGTCAGCAGCGATCGCCGCACGCGCGGGCGCCAGCGCTCGACCGGAAAAGCGAGCGCGAAGTACGCCAGCGCGGCGGGCGCCAGCGCCTCGACGAAACGCGTCACCGGCACCCAGCGATACGCGGTGAGGTAGTCGACGGAGAACGCCAGCAGCGCGCCGATGGCGGTCGTCATCAGCGCGAGCGCGCGGGCATCGCGCGAATCGGGTCGCAGCCACAGCGCGATCACGCCGATCGCGAAGAAGGCGGCGGCCGCCGCCAGGTAGTTTCCGAAGCTGAGCGCCCAGTCGCCGGCCGAGAGGCGCATGGTCGGGACGTCGTAATCGCGCACTCCATCCGCCGTCTCGATCGCGTAGCGGACGCTCGCCGGCGGCATGCGCTCGGCCGCGTGCGCGAGCAGCGCTCGACCGCCCGCGAAGGGTTCGCCGTCCACGCTCACGACGATTCCGCCGTTCAGCGGCAGCTGGCCCGCGGGACCCGTCCAGCCCGGGGCGTGGAAGGCGACGAGCGCGCCGTTGTCCCAGACCAGGAAACCCGGGAACGGACGGCCCAGGAGCCGCCAGCTTCCCGCCAGCACCATCGCGAGGAGCGCCACCGAGGCCACGGCGACCGCAACGGCGACGCGGGAACGCACGAACGGCCCGCGCGGCGCGACATCCGTCCGCTCGTCATGCGACGAAGCGAGGGCGGGCGCGGGCGACGATTCGATCACTGCCCGTACATTGTCGCCATCGTGCGAACGTCGCAAGGTCGGAACCGTCGCTCGCGAGCGTTGCTGCTCGCCACATCGACCGCCGCAGCGAGCGGGGTGCTGTATGCGCTCGCGATGCCGCCCTTCGCGGTCTGGCCGCTCGCCTTCTTCTGGATGGTGCCGCTGCTCTACGCAGTGCGCGGACGCGGCTTGCTCGCGCGCATCGCGTGCGGCGCCGGCGCGGGGATCGTGGCGGGATGGTGCACGTCGCTCGTGCCGACCGCCGTCGGCCTCGCCAGCTTCTTCGATCGTCCGCTCCCGTTCGGGGTCGCTGCAGCGCTCGCGATCAACGGACTCGTCGGCGGCACGGCGTTCGCGCTGTTCGCAGCGCTGGCGGGCGATCCGTCGCGCGGCCGCGCGCCGCTCACGCCGTGGCGGATCGGAGCCGCGTTCGCGATCGGTGAGTTGGCCCGCTCGCATCTCTTCAGCGGATTGCCCTGGCTGCTGCTCGCCGATGCGCTCGCACCCGCGCCCGCGCTCGCACAACTCGCCAGCTCGGTCGGCGTGATCGGTCTCGGTTTCGCACTCGCCACCGCGAACGGCGCCTTCGCGGCGCTCGCGTGGCGCGATGGTCGCCGCGCCGCCGCAGCGTGTCTCGTGTTGATGGCATGCGCGTTCGCCGCCGCGGATCACTTCGCACCCGCAATCGCGACCGGCGATCCCGGATCGATCGCGCGGGCGGAGCCCGGCGCCGCATCGCGAGCGGGCGCGCTCCGCATCGCGCTCATCCAGTCTGGAACGCCGCGCGAGTCGATGCGCGACGCGACGCGCGTTGCGGCACGACTCGATCAACTGGTCGCGGTGACGCGCAGCGCGCTTCCCGCCGACCTCGTCGTGTGGCCCGAGAACGCCGCCGGCGTGGCGCTACCCGCCAATGCGTCGCTCGTGCGCAGCGCGCTCGATCCGCTCTCCCCGCGCCCCGCCCTGCTCTTCGGCGCGCCCACCTACGACCCGGCCGCGCCCACGCGCCTGTTCAACTCGGTGTTGCTCTGGGACGCGAGCGGCGGCGAACGCGGGCGCTACGACAAGACCCACCTGTTGCCGTTCACCGAGTTCGTGCCGCCCTTCTTCGCGGCACTCGGCGTGCGCGGTGGACATAGCGCCGCCGGCGAGTCGATCGCTCCGCTCGCGTGGCGCGATACCAAGCTCGGGGTCCTGATCTGCTACGAGCTGCTCTTTTCCAAGCTCTCGCGCGAACTCGTCGGTCGCGGCGCCGGCGTGCTGATCAATCCGTCGAACGACGCGTGGTTCGACGACACCGCCGGCCCGCAGCAGATGCTGGCAGCCGCGGTGCTGCGCGCCGTCGCGACGCGACGCCCGCTGCTGCGCGCGACGCCGACGGGGGTCACCGCTGCGATCGACGCGCGTGGTCGGGTCGTGGCACAGCTCGCGCGCGGCGTTTCGGGTGCGCTCGTC
>JAGSPS010000094.1 GCA_018262315.1 Deltaproteobacteria bacterium
GCCGCCGCGCAGGAACTTGAAGATCGCGGAGCCGACACGGATGCGATCTCCGGAGCGCAGCGTGAACTCCTCGTGGGGAGGGAGAGTCTCGTCGTTCAGCGCGGTTCCGTTGGTCGAACCGAGGTCGGCGACGAATACGGCGCCGCCGCGCCGGTGCAACCGGCAATGACGTCGCGAGACGGTGTCGATCGGCACCATCACCTCGCACTCGCTCTCGCGACCGACGATCATCTCGTCGCGATCGAGTGACCAGCGCCGGCCGAGGTTCGGTCCGTAGATCGAAACCAGACAGGTCTCGCCGCCCGACGGCGCGATGACCTCGCGATCGGTGAGCGTGACTTTGGGTGTATCGCGATCGATCGGCATGGCGGTCGCCGTCTCGTTTCGGATGCCCGGCATCACGACTGAACCACAAGCGCGGCCGGATCACGCATCCCCAAGGGTCTGCGCGCGAGTTGCCGGTGGAGCGAACCCCCGGACCGAGTCCATCAGCGCGCGGACCTGCCCATGCGTGCTGCCGAGCAGCGTCTCGACCAGCAGGCCGTCGGCGTCGCAGCCGCGCGCGCGCTCGATCATGCGATCGAAGATGCGTATGAAGTTCTCGGTGTGGCGCGCGCGGATCGGGGTCGACCAGAGCAGCGCCCAGGTGTCTTGCGCCCCGTCGCCCCGGAAGTGCGCCCCCATGATCCCGCGGGCGAACACGAAGGCATCGCCGTTGCCGAGCTGGGTCCACATCGCGGCGAGCTCTTCGTTCGGAACGGTGCCGCCGAACGCCGGCATCTGGCTCGACATGAAGAGAAGCCCGAGCGAGGTCGCGAGCTGCTGGTGGATCAACTGCGCGAGGCGCAGGAACGCCTCCTGCCGCGCGTGCATCTCGCTCCCCGCGATCGCGCGCGCCTGCACCTCGGCGTGCTCGGAAGCGCGGCGCATCTCCTGGTACTGCAGGTCGATCGCGCGACTCGAACGCTGCAGCTCCTCGCGTTGCAGGAAGAAGCCGACGACGAGCCACAGGAACGCGAGCGGCGCGAACGCTCCTTCGAGGAATCCGCCGACCGAAGGCGGGCCCTCGTCGACGAAGTGACGGAAGCCGACGATGTTCACGATGTAGTAGAGCTGCATCGCGACCCAGAACGCGGTGAGCGAGAGCCCGAGCCAGAGCAGCCAGGTGGAGTCGCGCGTCGAAGAGTGTTCGTCGAGGTCGCCGTTCATGCGCACCCTCCCGGTCGCCCCGCGCCTCAGCCGATCACGGCGAGTTGGCGCGATTGCGCGAGCAGCAGTCCGTCGCGACTCCACACCTCGCCGTCTTCTTCGACGAAGCCCTGCTCCGCAAAGCGCGAGCGGAACACCGCGAGGTAGAAGTCGTCGGGCTTCGCGTTCGCGAGCGGCAGCTCGCGGCGAAAATGGACGGTGAGATCGACGGTGGGCACCGGGCCGATCCCGTCGGGCTCCTTTGCCCACGCGAAGCACGCCGGCGGCCACGCGTCGGTGAACGCGGTGACGAGCGCGGCGTCGGCGAGGCGCGGCTCGGCGCTGCGGATCCAGCCGCCGATCAGCGCCCGATCCGCACCCGAACCAGGCGGCGTGCCGACCGCGAAGCGGTAGTCGTAGCGCTCGTGGATCGGAATCATCTTCGCGAACGGCTCGCAGTCTTCGGGCGGCGGCACATCGGGCATCGCGGTGTCGTCGAAGCGTGGGCCGACGCGCGGCTTCGAGAACGCGCCGAGCGCGAGGGCCAGCACGCGATCGCCCTGCAGCATGCGTCCCGACACGGCGCTCATCGAGCGACCGACCCGCTCGACGCGCGTCTCGATGCGGACCGGACCTTCGGCCGGCGGGGCCGTGTAGTGGACGGTGAGAGAGCGCGGCGCACGATCTGCATCGACGCTGCCGGCGAGCGCCCGCAATACGAGCGCTGCGACGTAGCCGCCGTTGGGACCGCGCACCACCCACCAGCCGCGGTCGATGCATGCCTCATGGACCGTCGCGCCGGCGGGCGTGTCGAGTTTGCGGACGGCGGTGTCGCGGTCGAAGCGCGTCGTCACGAACGGCGGGATAGCGGAGAGACTGGCCCCGCTGCAACGTCACGCGGGTCGAGGATCGCATCGAGCCGGTTGCTGGTATGCTCGCCGCGATGCGCACGCGCGAGCAGAACCTCGACCTCATCCGCCGCTTCTGGGAGACCCTCTACCGCCGCGATTTCGACGGCGTCGGCGCTTTCTTCGCCGCCGACGGCAGCTACGTCGACGTGCCGACGCCCGACGCGGGCGCGGTCGGTCCGCGCGGCGTCGCCGCGCGGCTGCGGCTGGGGCTCGAGCCGATCGAGAAGCAGGTACACCATTTGAAGTTCATGGTCTGCGACGGCGGCACGGTCGTCACCGAGCATCAGGAAGACTGGCACTTCCCGACTGGCGAGGTCGTGGAACTGCCGTTCGTCTCGATCCACGAGATCCGCGACGACGGCAAGATCGCCGCTTGGCGCGACTACTGGGACTTGCAGACGCTGCTCGGACGCGCGCCGCAATGGTGGATCCAGCATCTCGCGACGGCGAAGCCCGAAGAGTGGAAGTAGTCGGCCCCCGTCGCTTTCGATGCCGAAGCTGCTGGGTACGACTTGGACGATCTCGTTCTCCTCTGCCTCGTCGAACTCGCCGGGCGTCACATCGGGCAGCGAACCGGTGACTAGGGCGAGCAGGGTGCCGAGTACGGACCAGATCCTCACGACTCCTCCTATGCGTTCGTGCGTACGGGGCGCGCTTCGACGGAGGAGTCGGCGGGGAGCTTCGTCTGCAGATGACGCCCTGCCTACCGCGGCATGACGGGACCGGAATCCGACAGGCGCTGCTGCGAGGCGGCGAAATCGTCGCTCGCGACGACGCTGCGTGCAGCTCGGGTCCTTCGTGGGGTCGGCAGCGTCGAAAATGCTAGTCTGGGGTCGATTTCGCCGATTGGACGCTGTCCCTCGGCGGAGAACTCCACGCTTTCCCCTGCCGAGTCGAGGAGCCCCGTGGCTGCCAAGAAGCCGTCCATGCTGAAGCGCGACCGCGAGCGGGCGCGCGACGAGAAAGCTGCCCGCAAACGCGAGGACCGCACCCGCCGCCCGGAACGCGGGCCCGACGACGCTGGCCCGCGCGTCGCGACGCGCGAGGAACTCGACGGGTATGGCCTCCCGCGCGGCGCATCCGGGGATCCCTTCGAAGACCGCAAGGGGTGACGGCATGACGGCGCTCCGCATCTTCGCGTGTTTCGACTCCGGGCACGATGCGGATCTGCATGCCCTCTTCGCGAAGCACTGCGTTGCACCGGGCTCCACGCTCTCCGTCGAGGACTGGTCGCGGGAGGAAGTCCCGCACTCCGGCTGGGAAGACAAGTTGCGCGGGCGCATGAGCGGCGTGGACGCCGTCGTCGTGATTTGCGGTGAACACACCGTCGCGGCGTCGAACGTGAATCGCGAGTTCAGCATCGTGCAGGAACAGGGCAAGCCCTATGTGCTGCTCTGGGGCCGTCGCAGCGCGTCGTGCACCAAGCCCGTCGCAGCCAAGGCGAACGATCACTTCTACGCGTGGAGCTGGGACGTCATCACGTCGCAGATCGACACCGCCGTGCGAATGCGATCCGGCACCGAGATCGAGGCAAACGAGCCGCGCGGGCTCGGCAGGAGATGAGATGACGCCCGAGCGCCCGCCGCGTCGCCGCGACCCACAGGGCGCGGAGCCGCAACCGAGTTCGGCGCAGGGCCACCGCTTCGGGCCCGATCTCCAATGCCGCGATTGCGGCATCCGCTACCGCGATCACCAGCGCAGCCCCAAGCCCTGCAAGGCGGCGCGCCACCGCGCCCCCTGCGAACCCGACACCGAAGGCGGCGACGTCGAGCCGCCGACCTCGCCGGCGCGGCGCGCTACTCGCGATCGCCTGCCGGCACCTTCCTGAAGTCGGGCGGGCGCTTCTCGAAGAAGGCGCGCAGCGCTTCCTGATTCTCCGGGGAGCCGATGCGTACCGCGAACGCCGCATCTTCGCGGCGGCGCGCCGCGCGGATCCCGTCGGCACGCACGGCAAGCAACGTCCGCTTGGTCCAGCGCAGCGCACCGAGCGGCTGCGCCGCGATGCGCATCGCGAGCGCACGCATCTCGGGGAGCAGCTGCGCGCGCGGCACCACGCGCGTCGCGATGCCCAGCTCGACGGCGCGTCGCGCATCGATCCACTCCGCGACGAAGAGCATCTCCGCCGCGCGCTGGTGGCCCAATTGAAGCGGCAGCAGATAGCTGCTCGCCGCTTCGGGTACGACGCCGAGCGGGACGAACGGCGCGCGCAACCGCGCTTGCTCCGCCATCCACACCACGTCGCAGTGCAGCAGCATGGTGAGCCCGATGCCGACGCCGACACCGTTCACGGCCGCAAGCAGCGGTTTGTCGAAGGCGGTGAGGCGGTCCATGAAGCCCGGGAAACCGGGCGGCTCGTCGTCGGGTCGGGCTGCCATCTGGCCGAGATCCTGGCCGGCGGAGAACGCCTCGCCCGCGCCCGTCACGATGACCGCGCGCACGGCGTCGTCGGCCAGCGCGTCGGCCAGCGCGTCGCGCGCCTCGCGCCACATCGTCTCGTCGAAGGCGTTCTTCCGTTCGGGGCGATTCAGCGTGAGCAACAGCACGCCGTCTTCCAGAGCTTCCAACACGCGTGTTCGCGGCATGACCGTCCTCGTGGTCGCCGCAGACTACCGAAAACATCCCGTGCAATCGCGCCTCGTGCAGGAAACGATCGCTAGCCGCGCAGCATTTCTTCCATCTGTGCCTGGTTGAAGCCCTTGATGACCTCGCCGTCGATCACGATCACCGGGACGCCGCCCGAGCCGGTGAGATCGTGCATCTCCTCGGCCCACGCCTCGCTCGTTTCGACATCGCGGTTCTCGTAGTCGATGCCTTTCGCGTCGAGCCAGGCGAGCGTTTTCTTGCACCAGCCGCACCAGGACGTGGTGTAGACGACGACTTCGTGGCCGGCGTTGGAGAACGCCGCCGGCTTGGAGGGTTTCGCGGCGGCGAGCTGCTGCGCGGCGCGACGCGACGGAGCGCCGCGCTTCACGCCGCCAGCGCCACCGACCGGTTGGCGGTCGATGCGCTGGGCCTTCGGTCGCTGCGCCACGGGCACTTCCGCGAGACTCGAGACGAAGCGCACGGTGCCGTTGTCTTCGACGACCTTGTAGAAGTCGGAGCCGGCCGCGTCGTCGCTGGCGTCTTCGCCGTTACCGAAGAAGCCGCCGGTGCCGGCTTCGCTCTCGCCCCCGGCGACGGTCGTGTCGTCTTCCTCCAGGGGCTCCTCGTACTCGGAAGCGGCTTCGTCTGCGCCGAAGATCATCGCGGCGACCGTGCCGCCGAGGAAGCGGACGATCGAGCGATGGGCGTCGCTCTTGGCGATCCCGCAGCCGAGAAGCGCAAGCAGTGCGCAAGTCAGGAACGGAGCCAGGAGTCGTCGTCGCACGTTCGGGTTCCTCCCCGCGCGCCCCTGCGTCCGACGCAGGAGATCGACCGGACGACCGCCCCGATTGAGGGGATCGAACGGGCCCGAGTCGCTTCAGACCCGCGCAGGTGCTGCCGATGCGACGCGTATTGGTCGTCTTCCGCCGGTCCAGACTGGAGCGACGTGGGTCTCGACGCATCGAATCGCACACTCCTGATGATCCACGACGGGGAGCTCGCCGACGTGAAGGCGCTCGCCGTGTCGATCGGCGTGCAGGTCATCGAAGGCGTCGAGGCGGGCGTTGCACCCGAGTGGGACGTGCTCGTCACGAGCGCGCGCTACGCGAAGAGCGAACACCTCGCCGGCGCGCGCGCGAGGGCGGTGCGCATCGCGGTGCTCGACCGGAACTCGCGCACACTGCGCACGCTGCTGCGGCGTTCGGGCGTCGATCTGGTGGTGCGGCGGCCGGTGCATCCGGCGGCGTTGCGGCTGCTGTTGGTGCATGCCCTCTATCGCGGTCCCGAGCGACGCACCCGGCGCGTCGCGGTCGGAGCGCCGGTGCGCTTCCGGCTGGGGCTGTTCAAGCGCGACGGCACGCTCGCGGATCTCTCGATGCGGGGATGTCTGCTGCTCTCGCGTCATCATGTGCGCGTCGGGCAACGCGTCGTCGTGTGGGTGCCCGATCCCGCGACCGACGGCCGCAGCTTTGCGCTGCGCGGTTCGGTCGTTCGCACGATGACGACGGACGGCGGCGAGCACGGTTTCGGCGTCGACTTCGGCAAGGTCGCGAAGGAGTTCGTCCAGCACCTCAAGGCGGCGGTCGCCGCGCATCTCGACGGTCCCGCCGCGGGATCGAAGGAGCTGGTCTCGCCGGCGATCGCACGGGCGCAAGCTGCGCCGCCGGAAGTCCCGACACCGGACGCCGGCACGACACAGCCCGTCACCTACAATGTGACCGGCTCGGTGCGCCGTGAAGTCGCCCGCGCGCCCGCTGAGTTCGACGAAGGGCTCGCTCCCGATTCCGCATGCGGTGTCGCCGAAACCGCTATATCCAAGGACACCGATGAGCGACGCGGCGCCGAGCGCCACGCCCTTACCGGTCGTCGCGTCGTTGCGCTCGGCGAGCAGGCCGCGCGCGTGCTGATCGGGCGCGATCTCTCGGTTGGCGGGATGCGCGTCGATCGCGCGCCGAATCTCGAACCCGGTCAGGTCCTCCAGCTCGCGATCCACGTGATGGTGGGAGAGACGCCTCTCGTCGTGCGCGCCGAGATCCTGCGCGACGACGGGGAGCGCGGCTTCGCGCTGCGCTTCCGCGATCTCTCTGCTCCGGCGGAGCGCTATCTCGCAAAGATGGTCGGCTCGCTGCCGGTGCTCGAAGCGGCAGACGAGCCGGGCCGTGGCCTCGTCGTCTCCGAGATCATCGACCCGCCCCCGTAGCCTTCCGTTGCGTCCGGCGCGCAGCGCCCGCGTGTCGCCGATCCCGACCTGCCGCGCGCCTGCTCGCGCGCTTCCTCTGCTCACACCCGGTCCTCGACCGACCGATGAAACCCAGAGAGGGAGTGGGGAGCATGCCGATCGAGTCCACGGTACTCGTCATCGATGGCAGCGACGCGCCGCGGGCTGCGCTGACCCACCGCATTCGCAAGATGGGCTACCGCACGATGCGCGCGAAGACGCCGGAGGAAGCGTTTGCGATCGTCGAGGAACACCGCCATCGAGTCACGGCGGCGCTGATCCCTCCGCAGCTCGCGGTCGCCGATCTCGGTGCGGCGCTGGCGAGTCTCGCAGCGCGCGCGCCGCAGGAACGCCTCTCGTACGTCGTCGTGGGCGCGTGCCCCGGCGCGGAGTCGCTCGCCGAACTCCGCGAGGCCGGTCTGCGGCTCGCGCTCTGGGAACCGATCGACGACGCGAGGCTGCGCTTCCAGGTGAACCGTGCGCTCGCCGGCTTCGGCACGCAGGAAGTCTCGCGCGTCGAGATGCGCGCTCCGCTCGACATCCCCGCCCACGTGATCCAGGCGGGGCGTCGCAAGCCCGCGCGAATCTACACACTGTCGAGTGGAGGCGCCTATCTCGACACGCAGCGCCCGTCGATGCGCAACGCCGCGATCTCGGTGGAGCTGGACTTGTGGCCGAGTCCGGTATGCGCGGCCGGCGTCGTCGTCTACACGAGCGTGCCCGGCAACTTGCGCCGCGCGAACCTGCCGCACGGCATGGGTGTGCGCTTCCACGGGATCCCGGACGTCGAGCTGGGGCGCATCCGTCGCGTGGTGGCCGAGGCGTCACTCCAGCTCACGCTCTAGCAGCCCGTCGGCCGTCACGTTCCGGCGCCGGGGAAGACCTGGCGCGAGCCGAAGACGTCGTAGCTCGCGAAGACGCCGTGCACCACGTACGGGTCGCTCGCGGCGACGCGGCGGGCGGCGTCGAGGCTCTCGGCTTCGAACACGATCACGCTGCCGCAGGGCTGCTCGGCGTCGTCGAGCAGCGGTCCCGCGTAGACGACACGGCCCGCGTCGGCGAGCGGTCGCAGGTTGGCGAGATGTGTGTCGCGGTGTTGCTTGCGAAGCAGCGGGCCGCGTGCACCGTCGCGACCGATCAGGACGAAGAGGCCCATGGCTCGATCTCCTCGAAGAACGACTCGACGAGTCCGTTGAAGACCTCCGGCTCCTCGAAGTAGGCGGAGTGGCCGATGCCCGGGAGCACGTGCAGTCGCGATCCCGGGATCGCATCCGCGACTTCGCGCACTCCGTCGACCGAGAAGAACGCGTCCTCGGTGCCCACCAGCAGCAGCGTCGGCACGCGGAAGTCCGCGAGCTGCGCGCGATCGATCTGCAGAGCGGCGAGCTTCGGGAGCACGGTGCCCAGCGTTGCCGGCGGATTCAGCGAGCCGATGCGGTCGTAGAGGAAGCTGCGCATCGGATCGCGTTCGAGGAAGGCGTGCGCCAGAGCCATGGCGAGGAAGCCGCGCTCGGCGGCGCGTTTGGGTACGCCAGCGGAGTCGCGCCGGATGCGCTCCGTCACGACGCCGCCCGGGGTGCCTGCGAGCACGAGCGCCGCGGTGCGCTCGGGGTGGGCGATCGCGAACGGCAGTCCCGTCCAACCGCCCATCGACTGGCACACCAGCGCGGCGCGCCGGACGCCGGCCGCGTCGAGGATCGCCGCCAGGTCGCTCGCGAAGTGGCGCGGGTCGATCGCTTCGGGTGCGCAGCTCGAGCGACCGAAACCGCGGTGATCGAACGACACGACCCGATGGCGCGTCGCGAAGTGCGGAATCTGCTGCCACCACGACAGCGTATTTCCACCCGAGCCGTGCACGAACACCACCGCGGGACCACTCCCGTGTGTCTCGTAGTAGAGCGCAGCTCCCTCTCGCTCGATCGTCGGCATCGGGATCCATGCTAGCTTGCGAATCCGGAGGAGCCGCCATGCCCATCGCCGAGACGTTCACGCTGATCGACGGCGACCGCGCGGTTCCGCTGCGCGCGAGCATCGACGGCGGCGCCGTGCGCATCGCGCCCGACGTGCTGCGCGACGGCACCGGCTGGGAGCTGAAGCCCGAAGGCCTGTGTCAGGGGGATCTGTGCGTTCCGGTGCGCGACCGCGCGCGGCTCGCCGACGCGCGCGGCGTCGATCTCGCGGTCTTCGCGCGCGCGCTGGATCGCCCGCTCGCGCTCGACGTCGCCGAACGCGCCGCAGCGCTCGGCGCCTCCGCCGCTTCCGTGTGCGCGCGACTCGCCACGCTCGAAGCGCCCGACTTCTCCCTCCCCGATCTCCACGGCCGCATGCACACGCTTTCGGAGCATCGCGGCAAGAAGGCTCTGCTGATCGCCTACGCCTCCTGGTGAGGCTGTCGCGAGGACCTGCCCGTGTGGCAGGCACTGTACGAAGAGCTCGGCTCGCAAGGCTTCGTCCCGATTACCGTCGCGCTCGACAAGGACCCCGAGGACGCGCGGCCGTACATCGAGCGCGCCCATCCGACGCATCCCAGCCTGATCGACACCGAGCACGTCGTCGCCGAGCTGTATCACCTCGTCAACGTGCCGACGATGATCTGGATCGACGAACAGGGCCGCATCGTTCGGCCGCACGACTCGCAGTTCGGCACCGACACCTTCACCGCGTTCCACGGCAAGCACTCGGCGCCGTACCTCGCCGCGCTGCGCGCGTGGGTGCGCGAAGGGAAGGGCGCCCTCGATCCGGCGACGGTGCGCAGCCACCAGCTGTTGCCGACGCCGGAGACGCAGCTCGCGCGCGCACACCGCGCGCTCGCGTGGTGGCTGCACCGGCACGGCCGCACGGAAGCGGCCGAGCGCCACTTCGTGCGCGCCGGCGAACTCGCGCCGAAGGACTGGACGATCCGCCGCGGCTCGATGCCGATCCGCGGCATCAACCCGATGGGCCCGGAGTTCTTCGAGCTCGCGAAGGAAGGCGTGCCGGTCTATCCGATGGAGGAGCTACCCGTCGAGGGCAGCGCGAGTCGGAGGAGCTAG
>JAGSPS010000330.1 GCA_018262315.1 Deltaproteobacteria bacterium
GCTGGCTGGCTCGATGCGCGCGAAGGATATACGATACGGCCCGTATCGCAAATCCGTTCCCGCGTAGCGAGCCACAGGCGAGCGGCGAGCTGCATCGTTCCCGCGTAGCGAGCCGCAGGCGAGCGGCGAGGTTCATCCAGATGGGTTCATCGAGATGAAGCGGATCCTGCTGACCGGCGCGAGCGGGCAGGTCGCCTTTCCGCTGGGGCGCAGCCTCGTCGCGGCGGGGCACGAGGTCTGGGGCCTCGGGCGCTTACTGAGACAGGGCGAGCGCGAGCAACTCGAGGCCGCCGGCATTCGCCCCTTCGCCGCCGACCTGGCCGCCGGGATCTTCGCCGGTCTCCCGCGCGACTTCGACCAGGTGCTGAACTTCGCCGTCGCGAAGAGCGGCAGATGGGATCGCGACCTCGCCGCCAACGCCGAAGGACTCGGCCTGCTGATGGCGCACTGCCGCGAGAGCGGCGCGCTGCTGCACTGCTCCTCGACGGCGGTCTACGAAGCGGCGGGGCACACACTGCTCACCGAGACCCATCCGCTCGGCGACAACCACCGCGTCTTCATGCCGACCTACAGCATCTGCAAGATCGCCGCGGAGGTGGTGGCGCGCACCGTCGCGCGCAGCTTCGAGATTCCGACGACGATCGCGCGCCTCAACGTTCCGTACGGTGACGGCGGCGGCTGGCCCGCGATCCACCTTGAGCAGGTGCTCGCCGGCTCGCCGATCGCCGTCAGTCCCGACGCGCCCAACATCTACAACCCGATCCACGAGGACGACATCCTCGCGATGGTGCCGCGCCTGCTCGCGATCGCGTCGGTGCCGGCGACCGTCGTCAACTGGGGCGGCTCCGAGGTGGCGAGCATCGAGGAGTGGAGCGAGTACCTCGGCGACCTCGTGGGCAAGCCCGCGCGCTTCGTCACCACCGCGCGCACGATCGGTCCGGTCGCGATCGACGTCGCGCGCATGCACGAACTGGTGGGTCCGACACGCGTCGGCTGGCGCGACGGCATGCGCCGTATGGTCGCGGCGCGGCATCCCGAAATCGCGCTGCGGAGCTGACGTGCCGGCGCGCGTCAGCGCGGCTTCAGTTCCGCCACTCGCTCCGCGATCTGGCGGGCCACCGTGCCGAGTGCGGCGCTCTCGGCAGCGACGAGGTCTTCGTAGGACGCCGACGCCACCGGCTGCTCGATGGCGGATTCCTCGACGACCAGGGCGCGACCGTCCGCCACCGCCGCGATCGTCCAGCGCACGCGCAGCGTCACCTTGTCGCCCGGCACGCCCTCGAACTCGTGGATGTCGAGGAGCACGCGGTAGCTGGCCGGGAAGCGCGCCTCGGCCGGGTACACCGCCACGCGTGCGGTGCCGAGCAGGCGGCCGAGGTCGCCGGAGACCACGCGCAGCACGTCGCTGGACATCGAGCCTCCCCAGCGGTGCGCGTCGGCGACGACGAGCCGATGCGCGCCGTCGCGCGTCACGAGTTCGCGCCGATCGAGATAGCGCGGAAGCTCGAGCGGTCCGACCACCAGCCCGAGATCGGGGCGCGAGGCGATCGCTGCACCCGCCGCCGCTCCCGAGGTGGGACTCAGCGTGTAGAACGCGGGAGGCGCAGTTCCGGCGCACGCGGTCGCGATGGCCGCGGCGAAGACGACGGCCGGAACTGCGCGCAGGGCGTTGATCCTCATCACTGGCTTCCCTTCTTGCCGAAGATCAGCGAATTGGGCTGCGACTCGATCTGTTCCGCCGCGAGTCCGAGCGCGCGGGCGGCGTCGGAGAGTTCGAGCAGCGCGCGTCGCAGTTCCGCGTTCACCGTCGAGTCGGGACCGATCATTGCGTTCGCCGAGACGAGCGTTTGCTGGGTCCTCGCCAGGGCTTCCTTGAGCGCCGGTGCGACGCCCTCGGATTGCTGCAGTGTCACGCGCAGTGCCTTCAACGACGCGCTCAGATCCGCGCCGATCTGCTCGACGGGCAGCTTGCCGAGCCGCTCGACGAGCCGGGTGAGATTGCTCGTGATCTCTTCGAGCGGCGTCGGGATCGTCGGAAACTCGGGGATCGGCGCGTCCCAGACCACCTGCGCGGGCTTCGCGTCCTCGAAGATGTCGAGCGCGACGAGGAGCTGGCCGGTCAGCAGGTTCCCGCTCTTCAACTGTGCGCGCAGGCCCGACGCGACGAGACGGTCGACTGCGGCCCTGCGCTCCGCTTCGGGGACGTCCTCGCCGAGGACGCGCTGGGGCTCGATCGCAATCCGCACCGGGATCACGAATTGGTTGCGCGCCTCGTCGAAATGGAGTTTCACGTCCGTCACCTGTCCGATCGGGATTCCGCGGAATTCCACCGGCGCGCCCACGGTGAGTCCGCGTACCGACTGGTCGAATTCGACCTGCCAGGTGATGGTCTGCGTGTAGCGACGCGTTTCCGCGTCGCCGTGGTTCGCGTAGAGCGGGAAGACCGTCTCGGCCGCGGCGACCTCGCCCGCGGAGCCCTGCGGCGCGTCGAAGGCGATCCCGCCGATCAGGATCGAGACCAGCGATTCGGTGTCGATCTTGACGCCGTCGGCGCTGACCGACGCATCGAAGCCGCTCGCGTTCCAGAAGCGGCTGTCGGCGCGCACGCGCTCGTCGTAGGGAGCGCGGACGAAGACGCGGGTCGTCACGTAGTCGCTGTCGGGCTCGAGCTGGGAGGAGACTACCTGGCCGACCTGGATCTGGCGGAAGAAGACGGGCGAGCCGACGCCCACGGCGCCCGCGTGGTTCGAGCGCAGCACGAAGTAGCGCCCCGCCTCCTTCATGCTGATCAGCGGCGCGTCATCGAGGCCCACGAAGGTGCGGGTCTTCTTCCCGTCGAGCACCGGGTCCATGCCGATGTAGGAGCCGGAGAGCAGCGTGCCGAGTCCCGTCACCTGGCCGCCGGCGATTCGCGGTTTGACGATCCAGAACTGCGTCTTCTCGCTCAGCCACTCGCCGGCGCCGTGCACCATGCGCGCCTGGCACACGACACCGGAGAGGTCCGGCGCGAGCGTCACCGTTTCGACGAGACCGACCTCGACGTCCTTGTACTTGATCTGCGTCTTCCCGGCCTCGAGTCCTTCGGCCGTCTCGAACGAGATCGTGATCGCCGGTCCGCGCTCCGAGTAGGTGCGATACGCGACGAAGCCTCCCACGAGCGCCGCGATCAGCGGGATCAACCAGATGATCGAGGGTCGTCCACGCGTTGCGACGACGGCGTCGGCCACGCCGGCGGCTCCGCTCGGATGCGGTCGTTGCTCGCTCATGTGCTCCTCGCGTCGCTGCGATCCCAGATGATGCGCGGGTCGAACGATTCGGCCGCCAGCATCGTGATCACGACCACCGCACCAAAGAAGATGGCGCCGGCGCCCGCCTCGATGGCGGCCAGATTCCCGAGCCGCACCAGCGCCACCAGGATCGTCACCACGTAGATGTCCACCATCGACCAGCGGCCGATCGCCTCGGTGAGACGATACAGGCGGGTCCGCTCCACGGGTCGCCACGACGACCTGCGGTGCACGGAGAACAGCAGGAAGCTCAAGATCCCGAGCTTCATCATCGGGACGAAGATGCTCGCCGTGAAGAGGATGATCGCGAGCGGCCACATCTTGTGCTCGAGCATGTAGACCACGCCGCTGAAGATCGTGTCGGACTGGGTCTTCCCGAGCGACGTCACCGTCATCACCGGAAGCACGTTGGCCGGCACGTAACAGACGAAGGCCGCGATCACGAGCGCAAGCGTGCG
>JAGSPS010000004.1 GCA_018262315.1 Deltaproteobacteria bacterium
TCCGAGCCGCACGATCGGCACGGGCGCGTCGCGGGTGCCCGACGCCTCGCGCACCTTCGCGATCCCGGGCCGTCCCTTGACGATCAGGGATTGCAGCGCATCCACACCCGAGCGGTCGGCGCGCGAGAGCCGCAGCCGGATCGGAAGCGGATTCGCCTCGCCCGGCTCGTGCAGGATGCTCGCATCGAGCCCGCCGAGCGCGAGCGACACGGTGCGCGCCACGTCGTCGGACGAGACGCCCGAGAGGGCCGCCTTCTCCTGGTCGGTCACGAAGACGACCCGGGGCTGGTCTGCTTCGACCGTGGTATCGACGTCGGATACGAGCGGCTCGGCGCGCAAGCGGCCGGCCACGACGCCCGCGGCTTCGCGCAGGCGTGCGTACGGAACCGCCGGCCCGCCCACGACCTCGGCCACCACGGTTGCGAGCACCGGCGGCCCGGGCGGAACCTCGACGAGCGCGATCCGCGCGCCGGCGCGAGCCGCGACCGCCTCGAGTTCCGGCCGCAGCCGCAGCACGATCTCGTGCGATTGCATCACCCGTTCGCGCTTGCCGGCGAGATTGACGCGGATGTCCGCGACGTTCGCGCCGCTGCGCAGGAAGTAGTGTCGCACGAGGCCGTTGAAGTCGATCGGACTCGCCGCGCCGACCGTCACTTCGAAGTCCTTCACCTCGGGTGCACGCCGCAGTACCTCCGCAAGGCTGCGCGCGGTCGCGTCAGTGCGCTCGAGCGTGGTGCCTTCCTCGGTCTGGAGCAGCACCTGGAATTCGTTCTTGTTGTCGAAGGGCAGCATCTTCAGCGGCACCGCACGCACGATCGCGAGCAGCAGCGCCAGCAGGAAGAGCGCACCCGTCGCCGCGAGCAGCCGGCGAGCCTTGCGGCCGTCGTCGAGCAGCGGACCCAGCACGCGCTCGTAGAGGCGGTGGACCCGCGAATCTCCGCTGGTTCCCCTAGCAGCATCGGATCGGTGGGCGTCGCTGCGCAAGGCGAGATTCGAGAGCCACGGCGTGATCGTGAACGCCACCACCATCGACATCGCCATCGCCAGCGGGACGTTGATCGCCATTGGCCGCATGTAGGGACCCATCATGCCGGTGATGAAGAGCATCGGCAGGAACGAGAGGATCACCGCGAAGGTCGCGTAGAGGATCGGCGGCCGGACTTCGTTCACGGCCGTGCGGATGGCGGCGAGGCGCGACTCGCGCCGCAGCTGGAAGTGTCGGTGGATGTTCTCGACGTCCACCACCGGGTCGTCCACCACGAGCCCGAGCGCGAGGATCAGCGCGAAGAGCGTCACGCGGTTGATCGTGTAGCCGGCGAAGTAGTTGACGAGCAGCGTCAGCGAGAAGGTGATCGGCACGGCGACCGCGACGACCAGTCCCTCGCGCCAGCCGAGCGTCCAGGCGAAGAGCGCGATCACGATCACGAGCGCGACGACGAGGTTCTCGACGAGTTCGTTCACCTTGTCGTTGGCAGTCTCGCCGAGGTTGCGGGTGATGCGCACGTGCACTCCGGCGGGCAGATGGCTGCTCTCGAGTTCGGCGAGCTTCGCTTCGACGCGACGCGCGACGTCCACCGCGTTCGAGCCGCGCTGCTTCGCGACGGCGATGTGCACGGCGGGAAACAAGGCGCCGGCGCCGGACACGTCGGCTTCGGCGGCTCGCGCGTCGGCGGGCCCGAAGCCGATCCAGCCGTAGCTCGTCGGCTCGTCGGGGCCGTCCTCGATCTCCGCGACGTCGCCCAGCCGTACGGGCAGACCGTCCACCACATTGACGACGACACCGTGCAGCGTGTCACCTCCCCGGATGAACTCGCCGGAGTCCACCAAGAAGTTTTGGTCGATGCGGTCGAAGGAGCCGCTCCGCGCCCGCACGTTCGACACGCCGAGCGCCCACGCGACTTCGAGCGGCGACGTCTGGCGCGCCGCGAGCGCCTCGGTGCGCAGGCCGACGCGCAGCGCGCGCGGCCGGCCGCCGAAGACCTGCACGCGGTTGGTTTCCGGCACGGCCTTGAGCTGGATCTCGATCTCTTCGGCGATCCGCCGCAAAGCGAAGTCGTCCAGCTGCTGCGGGCGATCGCTGTAGAGCGTGGCGATCAGGATCGGCACGTCGTCGATCTCGATCGGCTTCACCACCCAACTCGCCACTGAAGGCGGCACCAGATCGCGATTCGATTCGATCTTGCTGTAGATGTCGAGCAGGCTGTTCTCACGATCCTCGCCGACGAAGAACCGCACGGTGACGATCGAGCGGCCCGGAAGCGACATCGAGTAGACGGTTTCGACGCCGTCGATCTGGGCGAGCAGCTTCTCGAGCCGCGTGGAGATCTGGCGCTCGACTTCCTCGACGGGCAGCCCGGGCGCCTCGATCGACACGTCGGCCATCGGCACGACGATCTGCGGCTCTTCCTCGCGCGGCGTGAGCCACAGAGCAACTACGCCGCCGACAAGCGAGAGCGCGATCAGCAACGCCGGCGCCTGCCCGACCAGGAACAGGTCGATCACGCGACCCAGGAAGGACCTCTCGCTTCGGTCTCCGGGCACACGCCCTCCGTATTCCATGTTTAGCATATTGACATGTTGGAACCAAGTCAATACGATTCGGGTCGATGGCGAAGCGAGAGACCCACGTAGACTTGTCGGACGAAGCGATCGAGCTGGTGGCAGCCCGCCTGCGGCTGCTCGGAGATCCGGCGCGCCTGCGCATCCTCCGCGAGCTGCTGCGGGGCGAGTGCTCCGTGCTCGAACTCGCGGAACGCGTCGGGCTGCAGCAGCCCAGCGTTTCCAAACACCTTTCCGTGCTGCGCAGCGAAGGGATCGTGGCGCGGCGCCAGGAAGGGCTCCACTCCTTCTACCGCGTCGCCGACGCCTCGGTGGCGAAGCTCTGCGACCTCGTCTGCGAGGGTCTCGCGAGGCGCCTCACGGGGAATCTGGCTTCGCTGACACCGCTCGCGCGCACAGCAGGACGACGGGCGTCCTCGCGAAAGTGACGGCGTATGGAGGGGACCATGAACGAACGAATGACGATCGATGAGGGACTTCGACTGGCGGCGGGAAGCTTCGTGCTCGCGAGCGTGGCGCTCGGCTGGTGGGTGCATCCGGGCTTCTTCGCCTTCACCGCCTTCGTCGGCGCGAACCTGCTGCAGTCCGCCTTCACGAAGTGGTGCCCGATGATGTGGCTGCTGAAACGAGCGGGGCTGCGCCCCGCCGAGCGACCGGCGAGCGGGTAGGACGGACCCGATGCGGTCGCTCGACGGGTACGACGCTTGGACCGCATTGGCTCGCGAGGCGCTGCGATCGGGAACGCTTGCCGGGCTCGCGATGATTCCCTTCGCGGCGCTCTTCCAATTTCTCGGGCTGCGTGTCAACGAATATGGGAGGAAGACGCTCGGGCTGCTGGTCGGGGAAGCGCCACCGACCTTGCACACCCTGCTCACGTTCGCCCTGCATCTCGTGATCAGCTGGATCGCTGCGGTTCCGCTTCTACTGCTGCTGGGCCGCGTCGCCGATCTTCGCGCTCGCGTCTGCGTCGGTCTTTTCTACGGCGCAGTCTTCTACGCGGCCGTCAATTCGCTCGCGCTGCCCGTCGCCTTCGGAGACCCGACGCCCTGGGAACTCGGCTTCGCAACCGTCTACCCGAGCCTGGTCGTACACCTCGTATTCGGCAGCGTCGTTGCGCTGGCGGCGAGGCCCGCCCGCGTCTGACGACTCGGAGCGCCAGGCGTTTTGCGCCATGCTCGATGACTCAGAGGGCCAGGCGCTTCGCGCCATGCTCGATGACTCAGAGGGCCAGGCGCTTCGCGCCATGCGGGGCGCGATCCCCACCGGAAGCGGAGCGAGCGGATCCCGGCGCGCGGCTAGAATGCGCGTGTGGCGCGTCGATCCCGCCGCTTCGCACCGATCGCGCAGCTGCTGCGCTGGACCGCCGCCGAGCGCGGCGGCGTCGATCTCGATCTCGGCGAAGCGGTCGCGCGAGTCGAGATCGCTCGCGACGGCGCGGTGCGCGTGCGCGCCGCGACCGGGCGGGCGCTGCCGCCGGATCCTTCCGACGCACTCGGTCGCGAGCCGTGGCGCGCGTCGAATGCGGAGCCCTTCGCGCTCGACGCAGAGCGCGAAGCGCCGGGCCCCCTCGATCCGCAGAGTGTCGGCGTGGCGCTCGCGTTCGACGGCGCCGACGGGGCGGCGCGCGTCGAGATCGAAGGGCGGCCCTTCGCGGTACGCGTTTTCGATCGCAGCGGCCGCGAGATCGCGCAGCTGCTCGACTTCGCGTTCGCACCGGACGGCGCGGGCCGCGTCGCACTGCGCGCGGCACCGGGCGAGCGCTGGTTCGGGCTCGGAGCCAAGACGGGCGCGCTCGACCGCCGCGGCCGCAGCTTCACGATGCGCAACCGCGACCATCCCGTCGGCGAGCGCGTCGACCCGCTCTATCACTCGATCCCATTCCTGGTGCGGCTCGCGACCAGCGAGGGCGAAGCCGCGCGCGCCGACGGATTCCTGCTCGACGGCTGCGCGCCCACCCACTTCGACGTAGCGGCGCAGGAGCGGCTGCGCGTGGTGGCAACCGCACAGGCCGGTGGCTTGGACGTGACGGTCTTCCCCGGACCCACGCCCGACGACGTACTCCGCCGCTACACCGCGCGCACCGGCCGCATCACGCGACCGCCGCTCTGGGCCATCGGGCATCACCAGTCGCGTTGGGGCTATCGCAGCGCGCGCGACGTGCGCCGCGTCGCGCGCGAAGCGCGCCGCCGCCGCATTCCCACCGACGCGATCCACCTCGACATCGACTACATGGACGCCTACCGCGTCTTCAGCTGGCACCCGCGGCGCTTCCCCGATCCCCGTGGGCTGCTCGGCGAGCTGCGCGCGGTGGGTTTCCGCGTCGTCACGATCATCGACCCCGGCGTGAAGGTGGACGAGTCGTGGGCCGTGCATCGCGACGGCGAAACGCGCGACGTCTTTCTGCGTCGCCGCGACGGATCGCCGTACTCGCTGAAGGTGTGGCCGAAGGATGCGTCGCTTCCGGACTTCGGCCGCCCGGAGGTGCGCGCGTGGTGGGGCGCGCAGCACGAGGCGTTGGTCGACGCGGGCGTCGCAGGAATCTGGAACGACATGAACGAACCCGCCGGCTGGAAGCGCGAAGTGCGCGCCGGCCGGCTGATCGTGCCGCTGCAGGCCCAGGATCTCCGCGATGTGGTCGCGAGCGACCCGGCGGATCCGAAGCGCCGCGTGCCGCACGAGTCGGTGCGCAACGCGTACGGCCATCTCGAATGCCGCGCGACGCACGAAGCGCTGGTGCGGCTCGATCCCGAGCGGCGCCCGTTCGTGCTGTCGCGCTCGGGACACGCGGGCATCCAGCGCTACGCCGCCCTCTGGACCGGCGACACCACGAGCAGCTGGCCGCAGCTCGCGCTGTCGGTGCGGATGCTGCTCGGGCTCTCGGTCTCGGGTGTGCCGTTCTGCGGCGCCGACATCGGCGGCTTCGCCGGCTGGTGCAGCCCCGAACTATTCGCGCGCTGGATGCAGATCGGCGCGCTCTACCCGTTCGCGCGCACCCATTCGATGTGGCTGAAGCATCGCCAGGAGCCGTGGCGCTTCGGTAAACGCGTCGAGGCCATCGCGCGCACGGCGCTCGAACTCCGCATGCGTCTGCTCCCGTACCTCTACGGGCTCTTCTGCGAAGCCGAGGCGACGGGCGCACCGATCTGGCGACCGATGTTCTGGCACGACCCGGACGACGAGCGCGCCGCCGCGATCGACGACCAACTGCTGCTCGGTCGCGACCTGCTCGTCGCGCCGGTACTCGAGCGCGGCGCGACGGAGCGCGAGGTCTATCTGCCCGCCGGCGCGTGGACCGCGCTCGACGACGACGCGCGCTACATGGGACCGCGTACCGTGCGCGTCGCAGCGCCGCTCGAGCGCATCCCGATCTTCGCGCGTGGCGGTTGCGTGCTGCCAATGCGCAGCGCCGTGCGCCACGTCGGGGAGATCCCCGAGGAGCCGCTCATCCTCGAGGTGTACCCCGGCGGCGACGCGACGACCGTCGTGATCGAGGACGACGGCGAGTCGCCTGCGTACCGCGCCGGTATCGAGGCGCGCACGCCGGTGCGGCTGCGCAGCCGCGCCGGGGGCCGAATGCGGCTCGAGGTCGGCGGACGCGAAGGGGCGTTCGCGATCGGCGCGCGAGCCGTTCGCGTGTCGGTGCACGGATGCCCGCGGCCGAACTCCGTGTGGATCGACGCGGTGCGCCTGCCGGTCGCGGGCCGCGCGGACGAAGAACTCGGAGCCGCGTGGCACTGGGAGGGCGGCGTCCTCCAGGTGCGCTGGACCGACGCGGGCTCCGCCCGCTCGCTCGAGGTGGATCCCGCCCCATGAGCCCGTGGGGGTGCCGGGCGTCAAGTTATTCGGGCGTCAAGTTATTGCGGCGTCGAGTTGTTCCGAAAACCTGACAAGACAACAACCTGACGCCCGGCACCGTTCACCAGCGGTGCGGGAGGGGGTGACCGACGCGCTCCAGGAGGATTTCGAGGAATCGATAGGTGAGGCCCCACACGACGTGGCGGTCGGACTCGCCCACGAGAATGCCCGGGAAGCTGCCAACGGGGGTCGGATATTCGACTCCGTGGCGCGGATCGACGAGCCGGGTGAGGGGTACCCAGAACGTCGTCGCGACCTCGTAGTTCTGTACCAACGGGCCGTGTTGCTTCACGTGATAGACCCACGCCGAGATCACGAGCTGGAGCGGGCGACCGGCGTGGCGACCTTCGAGGTCGTCGAGTCGGCCGAGCAACTCGCCGCTTGCGAGCGGGAGCCCGACCTCTTCCATGGTCTCGCGTTCAGCGGCGGCGCGCGTGTCCGCATCCGCGGGATCCACGCGACCACCCGGGAACGCCATGTGCCCCGACCAGGGGTCCGCGGGGTGATGCGCGCGTTCGATCAGCAGCACCTCGGGTCCGGCGGCGGTGTCGCGCAGTACGACCGCAACCGCCGCGCGCGGTCGCGCCGGGTCGTCGACGACGGTGGCCTCGTAGCTCGCGAGTGCGCGGCGCACGGCATCGACGCCGATCACGGCGCCGGCTCCATGATCCAGAGTCGCTTGCGCGGGTAGTCGATGCGCAGCACGAAACGCTTCAGCAGATCGACGCCGAGCCACGCCTCGCTGCGCGCGCCGGCGCCCTGCGCGCCGTGCTCCGCGACGAGCATTGGCACCTCGCTCTCGGCGAACGGACCGATCTGGAAGCGCGCGGCGGTGACCGCCTCGAGGCGACCCGCACCGGGCGCCGGCGCCAATGTCGCGGTGACTTCCGGATTGGGCGTGAGCGACGCACCTTGCGCCCAACCGCCTGCCAACAGCAGCGTACCGGGGGCGCCCGTGGTGATCGCGGCAGGCATGCGTACCGCGCCGACCTCGATTTCGACGATCGGCCGGTTACCGACGAGGCGGAGCGGAAGCACGGCCTGGTTCGCCGCCTCCGCGCGCTCGGGCACCGCGAAACGCTTCGGGTCGAGGAAGCGCACGCGGCGACCGGGAAAATCGATCTCCAGCACGAACGACGAGAGAAAGCGTGCGCCGAGCACGGCCCATTCGCCGCCCGCACTCTCAGCGGTGTCGCTGACGCGCGTGTCGACGGAAAGCTCGACATCGCGGTCGAGCCGAGTCGCGCGCCGGTAGGGCGTCTGCTTGTTGCGCCGCAAGCTGATCCCGAGCGCTTTGGCAGCGGTCGGCGTCGCGAAGCTCTCGGGCGAACCCGTGTCGAGCAGCAGCGGCAGCGGCCGCGCGCCGGGCGGCGCGAGATCGATGCGGACTTCGTTCTCGCCACCGCGCGCCGTCGCGGGGAGGAACGGGAGGTCGGCGAGCACTGCTTCGCTCGGAGGCTCGGCTGCCCGCGGCATCGCGGGGATCAGGAGCACAGCGAGTGCGAGCGCAACCCGACGCTTCACGGCGTTGCGACCGTACGTGGCGCAACCGCCGTCTGCGTGCACGCGAGCTGGACCAGGACAAGTCGCTCGTGCACGCCCTGGTCGTCGCCGCGGCGCTGCCCGAGCACGAAGCCGCTCCCGTCCGGCTCGATCGCGATCCCGGTCGGCTCGCCCCAGGTGGCGACTTCAGCGGGGAGGTCGAGCGCCGGGGCAGCGGCGACGTGCGCTGTCGAGCCGCTGCGAACGCCCGTCTCGCGCCGCAGCGGCTCGTGATCGCGCCGCGCATTCGCGAGAGGCGCGAGCGCAAAGCCGAGCGAACGCGGCAACGCGCCCAACCAGTGCAGCGGTCGCGTCGTGGCGAAAGCGAGCCAGGCTCCGTCCGCGTCGAAGGAGCCGGCGAGCGCGGCGTCGGTGCCCAAAAGCTCGCGATCGAAGCGGGTCGGATCGACGGCCTCCATCGCGAGCGGCGCAAACGGATTGCCGCGCGCGACGAGCAGCGTGCGGGCGTCGGGACTCCACGCGACGGGCGCGATCCACTGCGCGCCGCCGTTCGCGAGGACACCGGGCTTGCCGAGCAGCAGCCCACCGTGACCGGAACGGATCGACGCGGCGACGACCTCGTAACGTCCCGCGAGGCGTCGCGACCAGGTGATCATCATCGGACCGGGACCGAAGACGGGCGACTCGTCGGGTCCGACCGTGAAGCTGAGCCGCCGGCCGGGATCGGGCTTGGCGCCGCTCTGCGCCGCGGCGAGGTACAAATCAGTGTCGTCGGGATGGCGCCAGCTGGCGTGTCGATCGGACTGGAAGACGAGCGAGACGCCGCTCGGAGAGATCGAAGGGTGGGCGTTGTTGCCGGGGCTGCCGCAAGTCCAACAGACCACCTGGCCGGTCGCTCGATCCATGCGATGGATCTGACGGCGTCCCCCGTCGGCGTCCGACGCGGCGTCGAACCAGAGCTGCGCGCCGTCGGGCGACGACGCCGGGTGCGCGCCGCGCTGTTGCAGGATCGAGATGGCGCGTGGCGCGGTGCTGCACGCGGGCAGCGGGCGCGTCAACACGTCGGCGTCGATCGCGTAGAGTGCCGCCGAGAAGCGGGAGCTCGGCGCGGGCTCGACCGCGAAGAGCGCCGCACAGCCGGCGGCCAGCGCGAACACGACTGTGCTCGCAACGAAAAATGACGCCGCGGCGCGCAGCTCCCAACGCACGAACCCACCGGCAGGACCCAGCGCACGCGTCGCGACGAAGAGCGCGCCCGCCAGGATCGCGAAGACGAGCGCCACGTACAGCCACGGCCCCGGCGACCACGCGAAGAACACCGCGACCGCGGCGGGCACGGCGGCCCAGCCAAGGCTCGTGGCCGCTGCGAGATGGCGACCGCGCTCGAACTCGTCGTCGTGCCTGCGCGCGAGCAGCGACACCGCGACCGCGAGCAACACGCCACCCGCTAGGGCGCCCCAGACCAAGTGCAGCGGTGCGGGGTCGCGCAGCGCCGCCAACGCGATCACGCCGCCAACCGGAGCCCCCGATGCAAACGCCCAAAGCCGCCAGAGCAATCGCGTCCCCCCCGCACGTCACAGCGATCCCAAGAGAGCACCGAAGCTTACCATCCGCTTTGGGGGCGTTCCTTGACTTGGGGACATTCCTGCTCTGTTGACTTGGTTGAATTCAGGAACGTCCCCAAGTCAACAAGCGCTAGGTTGGGGGCGATGGTGGTCGTTTCGGAGTTGCCGGCGAAGGTGCGGGATTTGTTTGCACTCGCGCGACGCGACCGGCGCGCGGCGGAGAATGTCGTCGGGGCGCTCCCGCTCGACGAGCAGGTCGCGCTGGTCTGCCAGACGCCGGTCTCGCGACGCGCCGAATTGCTCGATCTGGTGCCGGAGCCAGAGCGCGTAGTGCCCGCGCTGCCCGAAGCCGAACTGGTCTTCACGGTGAAGGGAATCGGGCGCGCCGACAGCGCGTGGCTGCTCGCCCACGCGACGGACGATCAGCTCGTCGCCTGCGTCGACCTCGATGCCTGGCGCGACCTCACGCCCGATCGCGAAGCGCTCGCCGAGTGGATCGCGACCTTCGGCGAGGCCGACGACGACACGCTGGTGCGCGGCGTGCAGGCTCTCGATCCCGAACTGATCATGCTCTGGTTGCACGACCGCGCCGAAGTGACGATGAAGCCGAACGACAGCGACGGCGGTCAGGACTGGTCGCCACCGTCCGGTGGCAACACGCTCGATGGTGTCTTCTACCTGGTCGCGAAGCGCTCGAGCGACGACCTCGACGTCGCGATGCGCCTGCTCGCGTCGCTCTTCGAGAGCGACTACTGGTTCTACTTCCGCATGTTGCAAGCCGTCGCGTGGGAGCTGCCCACCGAGAACGAGGAGTGGGCGCTGCGCTGGCGCGCGGGTCGCCTGCAGGATCTCGGGTTCCCGGCCTGGGAGGAGGCGATGGCGATCTACGCGCAGCCGCGACGCGACGAACTCGAGCGACTTCCCGACGCGGCGCCGAAGGTCGGCGAGTGGCATCTCCCGGTGTTCATGCCCGAGCTGCCCGCCCTGGCCGACGCCCAGCTCTCGCTGTTTCGCGCCGCGGCGGCGCTCGACGACGAAGCGCGCCGCGCCTTCGCGTACGCTTTCCTCGCGCTCGCGAACCAGGTGGCGGTCGCCGACAGACTTCCGCTCGGCGACGTCGAGTCGATCCCGAAGGCGATCGAGAAGGCCTCCCAGGTCGCGAGTCGCGGCCTCGATTGGCTGGCCGCGCGCTTCGACGTCGAACCGGCCGTCGTGCTGCGCCGCGCTCCGCTCGCGCGGCTCTTCCGCATCGGGGTGCACCTTGACCGCTCCGAGACCGCTTCGTAGGCTCGCCGTCGCGTGTCCAAGGCTTCGTGAGCGAGGGGGGAATCGGTGATGGAAAAGGTGAGGATCGCGATCGCCGGCGTCGGCAACTGCGCCAGCTCGCTGCTGCAGGGCATCGACTACTACCGGAACATTCCGCGCGAGCAGCACGAAGCGTGGGGTCTGATGCACCTCGACATGGGCGGCTACCGGCCCGGCGACGTCGAGGTGGTGGCCGCCTTCGACGTCGACGTGCGCAAGGTCGGCCGTCCGCTGCACGAGGCCGCCTTCGCGGCGCCCAACTGCACGACGGTGATCAGCGACCACATCGCCAAGTCCGAAGTCGTGGTGCAGATGGGCCCGGTTCACGACGGCGTGGCCGAGCACATGGCCGACTACCCGCCCGAGCGCTCGTTCCGCGTGGCGGACGAACGACCGGTGGACGTCGCGAAGCAGTTGCGTGAGAGCGGCGCCGAGATCCTCGTCTCGTACATGCCGGTCGGATCGCAGAAGGCCGCGCAGGCATACGCCGAAGCGTGCCTCGAGACGGGCGTGTCGCTCGTCAACTGCATCCCCGTCTTCCTCGTGTCCGATCCGATGTGGGGCGAGCGCTTCCGGCAGGCAGGAATTCCGTGTGCGGGCGACGACATCAAGTCGCAGTTCGGCGCCACCATCCTGCACCGTGCGGTGGTGCGCCTGCTCGCCGATCGCGGCGTCGAGGTCGAGCGCACCTACCAGCTAAACACGGGCGGCAACACCGACTTCCTGAACATGCTCTCGAGACATCGCCTGGTGTCGAAGAAGATCTCGAAGACCGAAGCGGTGACGTCGCAGATCCCCTACGACATCGGCGCCGACAACGTGCACATCGGCCCCTCCGACTACGTGCCGTGGCAAAACGACAACAAGGTCTGCTTCCTGCGCGTCGAAGGACGCGGCTTCGGCGGCGCGCCGATCGAGCTGGAAGCGCGGCTCTCGGTGCAGGATTCGCCGAACTCGGCGGGCATCGTGATCGACGTGGTGCGCTACGTGAAGCTCGCGCGCGAGCGCGGCGCCGCGGGACCGCTGCTGCCGATCTCGGCGTACACGATGAAGCATCCGCCGGTGCAGATGCGCGACGTCGACGCCGCGCGCCAGATCGAAGCGTTCCTGGAGAAGAGCACGGGAGATGACACCGCATAGCGATTCCGATCGGCTCTGCGTGCTACTCGCCGTCCGCGCGCGCGGCGGCGAGTCGGTCTCCCTTTTCGGTCTCAGCCCCGTCGAGCGCACGGCGCTCGCCTTCGCGCGCTCGGGCGTGCGGCGCTTCCTGCTCGCGGGTGACGCCGACACGGTCGCCGCGACCGAGCGTACGCTGCGACAGGGCGCGTGTCGCGCACTGCGCGTGCGCAGCGTCACGACGCTCGCAGCCGCCGTCGGTGACGAGCCCTTCTTCTTCGCGCGCACCGATTGCCACTACGACCGCCAGCTCGTGGCGCGTTTCGTCGAGGAGAACCGCACGGCGGCAGACTCGGTGGTCGCGGTCGACTTCCGGCCCGGGGCGAAGGAGCGCGGCTTCGAACTGCCGCGCGTCGCGGTGTGGAGTCGCGAGGACCAGCGGGCGCGCGTGCAACGCGTCGGGCGCTCGCTGATGGGCGCCGACGGCGTCCTCATCGGCCTCGCGGTCGCGACACCGACGTGGGCGCGCGCGGCGGACGCGGAAGCCGACGCCGAGCGCGCCTGGCTGCACGCGCTCGGCGCGCTGGGTGCACGCGAACCGGTCGCGAGCTGGCCCGTGCGCGAGCGCTGGCAGAGCGTGCGCCGCGCCGAGGACCTGCCGCGCGCGCGTCGCGAAGTGCTGGCCGGCGCCGCGCGCGTCAGCGACGGCGTGATCGCCCGCCATCTGAATCGACCGATCTCCATGCGCATCACCGAGCGACTGATCGCGTGGCCGGTGAAACCCTGGCAGGTGAGCATCGCGAGCTTCGCGATGACGCTCGTCGCCGGCCTTTCGTTCGCGATCGGTCACGCAACGACCGGCGGGCTGCTCGCCCAGTGCGCCTCGGTGCTCGACGGTGTCGACGGCGAGCTGGCGCGCGTGCGCTACCAGGATTCGGCGTTCGGCGGCCTCTACGACGCGCTCCTCGATCGTGTCGGCGAGGCCGCCGTGATCGGCGGCATGACGCTCTACGCCTGGCTGATGGGGGCCGGAGCCCTCGCTGTAGCGCTCGGATTCGCGGCGCTGGCGGGCAACAGCTTGTCGATGATCGTGAAGGAAAAGTACGGCACGCAGTTCCAGCGACCCTGGGCGACCGAACGCGAGGGGCGCTGGCGCTGGTTGCTGCTCGGGCGCGACGGACGCCTCTTCCTCGCACTGATCGCCGGTCTCACTGGACAGGTCGAGCTGGTGCTCGCCTACATCGCGGTGGGAACGCACGTGCATGCGGGCGCGCGCATCGTGCGGATCCGCGCCGAGGCTGCGCGCGCCTAGCCGCGAACCCGCACAGGGCTAGGCTGACGGCCCAACAGGAGGGCGTGACCGTGCTCGGTGAGTTCCGGGAGTTCATCCAACGCGGCAACGTCGTCGACATGGCGGTCGGGGTCATCATCGGCGGCGCCTTCGGAAAGATCATCTCGTCGATCGTCGGCGACTTGTTGATGCCACCGATCGGGTTCGCGACGGGTGGCGTCGACTTCACGAGCCTGAAGCTCGCCATCGGCGGCACGCCCGAGGCGCCCGTCACGATCAACTATGGTGTGTTCCTGCAGACGACGATCGACTTCCTGATCATCGCGTTCTGCGTCTTCCTGCTGGTGAAGGCGGTGAACAAGATGAAGAAGCCGACGCCGGCGGCGCCGCCGCCCGGGCCGAGCGCCGAAGAGAAGCTGCTCAGCGAGATCCGCGATCTCCTGAAGAAAGCGTGATCGAAACGGACTTGCGCGGGGGCCGTGTTGGTCGCCTGCGAAGCAGAGGGGGAACGTCATGAAGCGAATCGTACTGGCAATCGTCGCGTCGCTGGCACTGCTCGCGGCCTGTGGCGAGCAGCATCCGACTGCAGCCGAGAAGGCGCAGGAGGCGGCCAAAGCCGCCAACGAAGCGGCACAGATCGCAGCCGACGACGCGAAGAACGCGGCGCAGAAGGCCGTCGACGCCGCCAAGAAGACAGCCGAGAGCGCGGCGGACACCGCCTCCGACGTCGCGAAGAAGACCGAAGATCTCGTGAAGGAAGAAGCGGCGAACGCCGGCGAGAACATCGACAAGGCCGCCGAGAACACCAAGGAAATGGCGAAGGACGCCGTCGACGCCACCAAAGAGGCGGCGAAAGATGCGGCGGATGCCACCGAGAAGGCCGTCACGCCCTGACCGTCTGACGCAGCAGTCGAAGCGGCGGCCGAGGTAGGACATGTACGACTACGAGAAACTCGGGGCGTTCTATCTCGGCCGCCGCTACGACCTCGCCGCCAATCGCGTCGCGTCGGACGAGCCACTGCTCTACGACGCGAAGGACCTCTGCACCCACGCCGTCATCGTCGGCATGACGGGCAGTGGCAAGACGGGGCTGGCCATCACGCTGCTCGAGGAAGCCGCGATCGACGGCGTTCCCGTCATCGCGATCGACCCGAAGGGCGACCTCGGCGATCTGCTGCTCAGCTTCCCGTCGCTCGACGCCGCTTCGTTTCGGCCCTGGATCGACGAAGCGGAAGCGGCGCGCCACGGCCGCACACCCGACGAGGAGGCGCAGTCGGTCGCGGATCGCTGGCGCGCCGGGCTCGCCGAGTGGGGCCAGCCGCCCGAGCGGATCGCGCGCTTCGCAGCCGCGGCGGACCGCGCGATCTACACGCCGGGCTCGCGGGCCGGGAGACCGCTCGCACTGCTGCGCTCGCTCCGCGCGCCGGCAGCGGCCGTGGTCGCAGACGAGGAGGCCTTGCGCGAACGCGTCCAGAGCACGGTTTCGGGCCTGCTCGGTCTGCTCGGCATCGACGCGGACCCGCTGCGCAGCCGCGAACACATCCTCGTCGCGACGCTGCTCGATCGCGCCTGGCGAAACGGCGACCCGCTCGATCTCGCCGGCCTGATCGCCAAGGTGCAGAAGCCGCCGCTCGAGCGCGTCGGCGTGCTCGACCTCGAGTCGTTCTTTCCCGTCGGCGCGCGCGCCCAGCTGGCGCTGGCGCTGAACAACCTCGCCGCCTCGCCGACGTTCGCCGCATGGGCCGAGGGCGAGCCACTCGACGCCGCGCGCCTGCTCTACACGGAAGACGGACGCCCGCGGATCTCGATCCTTTCGATCGCCCACCTCTCCGACGCCGAGCGCATGTTCGTGGTGACGCTGGTGCTCTCCGAACTGGTGTCCTGGATGCGGGCGCAGTCGGGTACGTCGTCGCTGCGCGCGCTGCTCTACATGGACGAGGTGTTCGGCTTCTTCCCGCCGGTTGCGAACCCGCCGGCAAAGACACCGATGCTGACGTTGCTGAAACAGGCGCGCGCCTACGGGCTCGGCGTCGTGCTCGCGACGCAGAATCCCGTCGATCTCGACTACAAGGGTCTCTCCAACGCCGGCACCTGGTTCCTGGGTCGGCTCTCGACCGAACGCGACAAGGCGCGCGTGATCGAGGGACTCGAAGGCGTCGCAGCCGGCGCGGGCTTCGACCGCGCGTCGCTCGACGCGACGTTGTCGGCATTGCCGCCGCGCACCTTCCTGTTGCGCAACGTGCACGAAGACGAGCCGGTCGTGTTCCAGTCGCGCTGGGCGCTCTCGTATCTCGCGGGTCCGCTCACGCGTGAGCAGATCCGCAAGCTCGCGCCCAGCGCCAACGAGGCTCCGCAAGCGAACGCAGCGGGTGCGCAGCGAGCCGAACGCGAGCGAGCCCGTGCGGACGCGCTCGCGTCCGCAACCGCGGCCAGCGCGTCGGCGACGGCTCGCCCGCCCACCCCAGGCGGAATCACCGAGCGTTTCCTTCCTGCGACGAGCGGCTCGGGGCCGATCGTCTACCGGCCGTCTCTTCTCGGTGTCGCCTCGCTGCACTACGCGCTCGCGAAGGCCGGCGTCGATTGCTGGGAGAAGGCGACCTGGCTCGCGCCGCTCGACGCCGCGAGTGCGGCAGCGCCCTGGGAGGACGGAAGCGAGATCGGTCGCGCTGCGCCGGATCTCGAGGCGGAGCCCGCCGCCGGTGCGCATTTCGCCGAGCTGCCGGCCGCGGCGCTGCGCGCCGAGAGCTACGAACGCTGGCGCAAGGCGCTCGCCGCGCATCTCTATCAGGCGCGAGCGCTCGTGCTGCTTCGCAGCACGGACCCCGAGCAGACCTCGAGACCCGGCGAGAGCGAGGGGGAGTTCCGCGTTCGCCTGCGCGACGCGCTGCGCGAGTCGCGCGACTCTGCGGTCGAGAAGCTGCGCGCGCGCTTCGCACCGCAGCTCGCGGCGTTGCGCGATCAGAAGGCGCGCGCCGAGCAGCGCGTCGGGGCGGAGCGCGAGCAATACGCAGCGAAGAAGATGGACACGGTGATCTCGATCGGGGCCGGCGTGGTGGGCGCCCTCTTCGGTCGCAAGCTCGCGAGCCGCACCAACGTGGGTCGCGCCGCGACGGCGATGCGCGGGATCGGTCGCGCAGCGGACGAACGCGGCGACGTCGGCCGCGCCGAGGATCGCGCCGGCCAGATCGACGCGAAGCTCGCGGAGCTGGAGCAGAGCTGCCAGCAGGAGATCGCGGCGCTCGAAGCGCGCGGCGTCGAAGCCATCGGGCTGGAGGAAGTCCGCGTCGCGGCGCGCAAGGCCGATCTCGACGTCTCCCCGCTCGTGCTGGTCTGGACACCGTGGCGCGTCAGCGCGGATGGCGGCGCGCAGCCCGCGTGGTCGCAGCAGGGCGCGTAGCGCTCTGCGCGTGCGTCGTCTCGTTGGGAACTGCGCATCTTGGAAGGTGCAACGTAGAAGGGCCCGCGGACACCAGCCCGCGGGCCCTCTTGCATTCGGCGCGGTGCGACTAGATGTCGACCGGCTTCAGCGTCTTGCGCTTGTTGCCCTGCGCGCGCTCTTCGGCGCCCGCGATGATCTTGCGCACGGCCGCGTCGAGCGCGCCGTAGAAGTCACCACCGACATTGCACTTCTTGGTCGCCGCCTTGACGCGCGACTTCGAAATGATCAGATCGCCCGTCGCCTTCTTGGCGCTCTTCTTCGCTGCCTTCTTCTTCGCTGCCATCGTTCCCCCCAGTCCTTTGGCTAGCCACGCCACGACATCGCACGGGTGGCTTGGTTTGTTGGATCTCCGTGTCACCGGAGTTGCGGCGCATCATACGGCTTTGGTTGCCGGCGTCAAAGGAAAAACGCCCGATATCGGCCCTCTCGACCCCGAAACGAGGCCGATCTTGGCGGCGCTCCGAAAGCGGCGCCTCCCGCTCGGCGCGCCTTTCGATCCGCGCGGAACGCCTCTGGGATTACCGTCGGCGTGAAGGCTCGGTCCGCTCGCGGTCGCCGGTGGTAGACTCGGCCGGCTTCGGGAGGTCCCCCATGAATGATCTGCTGCGTCGTCCGCTCACCGAAATCACCGCACTGCTCGCGCGCCGCGAGCTCTCCCCCGTCGAGCTGATGCAGGCGACGCTCGACCGCATCGACGCGGTGAACGGCAAGCTCAACGCCTTCGTCGCGATGCGCGACCGCGCTGCGCTGCTCGCCGACGCGAGCCAGGCGGAAGCCCGCATCCAGCGCCGCGAAGCGCGACCGCTCGAAGGCGTTCCGCTCGGCGTGAAGGACCTCGAGGACGCCGCGGGCCTCGTCACCACGCACGGCAGCCGCGTCTTCAAGGACAATCTCGTCGCGCGCGACTCGCTGCAGGTCGAGCGACTGCGCGCGGCCGGCGCGATCGTGGTAGGCAAGACCAACGCGCCCGAATTCGGCGCCACCGCGATCACCAAGAACCTGCTCTTCGACGAGGCGCGCAATCCCTGGAACCTCGGGCGCACGCCGGGCGGATCGAGCGGCGGGTCCTCGGCGGCGATCGCGGGGTCGATGATCCCGCTCGCGACGGCAAGCGACGGCGGCGGATCGGTTCGCATTCCCGCCAGCTTCACCGGCTGCTTCGGTCTCAAGACCAGCTATGGCCGCATTCCGCACGGTCCCGACGAGTTCTGGGTAATGGACGACACGGCCGGCCACGGTCCGCTCACCCGCACCGTCGAGGACGCGGCGCTGCACCTGGATCTCACGGTGGGCGCGCATCCGCTCGATCCGAACTCGCTGCCGCATCCCGGCTCGTCGTATCGCGAAGTGCTGCCGCGCCTGCCCGATGGACTGCGCGTCGGCTACGCCGCCGATCTCGGTTACGCGGTGGTGCAGTCGGACGTCGCCGACGCGGTGGGCGAGGCGGTGCACGTCTTCGAGCAGCTCGGGCATCACGTCGAGTTCGTGCGCGGCGGCCCGCCGGAGCCGGGCCGCGATTGGGGCCTGATGGGCGTATTCCAGCTGCTCGGCCAACTCGACGAGTTCCTGCCCGATCGCGAACACGAGTTCGGTCGCGGCTTGATCGCCAACGTGAAGCTCGGCGTGCAGATGACACCGGAGCGCTTCGCGACGTACCGGCGCCGGCGCGAAGAGTTGAATCGCTGGTGCGCCGAGAGTTTCGACCACTTCGACCTGCTCGTGACGCCGACGGTTCCCTACGACCCGCCCGCCGCGCGCGGTCCGCTGCTCTCGGAAGTGGAAGGCAAGCGACAGCCCGAGGCGAACGTCGGTTCCTTCACGATGCCCTTCAACCTGTCGTGGCATCCCGCCGCGACGGTGCGCTGCGGCTTTTCGCGCGCGGGTCTGCCGGTTGGCTTGCAGATCGTCGGCCCGCGCCACCGCGACGACCTCGTGCTGCAAGCCGCCTACGCCTTCGAGCAAGCGCGACCCTGGGCACACGATTGGCCGATCATCTGAACGACGGAGAAGGAAGCATGGCGACATTCATGAAGCCTTTCGCCCCGCAAACCTACGCCGTGATGCGCATCATCTTCGGATTGCTCTTCATGAGTCACGGACTCTCGAAGCTCTTCGGTTACCCCGTGCCGGTACCCGCCATGGAGGCACCCCTTCTCTATGTCGCGGGCGGGATCGAGCTGGTGGGTGGCGCGCTCGTCGCGATCGGCCTGCAGACGCGCTGGGCCGCCTTCGTCTGCTCCGGCATGATGGCAGCCGCATACTGGATGGCGCACGGCATGCGGGCCTTCCACCCGCTCGCCAACCACGGCGAGACCGCGCTTCTCTACTGCTTCGGTTTCCTCGTCATCGCCGCCCACGGCCCCGGCATCTGGAGCGCCGACCGCCGCTGAGGCGGTGCCGCCGCTGAGGCGGTGCCGGGCGTCAGGTTATTGGGTTGTCAGGTTATTGAGAGGACGCCAGGACCGTGATCACCGTGTTTGGCGCCGGGGCGATCGGGCTCGTGCTCGCCGCGCGACTCGCGCGGGCGGGTCATGCCGTGCGGGTCTGTACCCGACGGGAGACAGACGCCGAGCAGATCGCCACGTCCGGTATCGACGTCGAGGAGCCCGAGACCGGCGTGCGCTGGAACGCCCGCGTCACGGCAATCGCGGGAACCCCCACCGGCGAGCGTGACGCGATCTTCGCCTGCGTGCGGGGTCCCGACGCGCGCGCCACCGCGGCGCTGCTCGCCGACGCGTCGCCGGATGCGCTGCTCGTGAACGTGCAGAACGGCATCGACGGCGACGCCGTCTTCGCCGAGCGCTTCGCGCGCGTGATCGGCGGCGTGATCCGTCACACCTGCACGCGCGTCTCGGCGAACTTCGCGCGGTCACAGCGTGCGGCGCGGATCGTGGTGGGCGCCCACCCGGAAGGCGCTGGCGCCGACGCGACGGCAGTCGCCGATCTTCTGCGCAGCGCCGGCTACGACACGAGCGTGTCGTCACGCATCGCCGCCGACCGCTGGCTGAAGCTCTGCGTGAACCTGATGTCCACACCCAACGCGCTGGTGCGACGCGACGATCACGAGACGCTCGTGTTCACCGAGGGCAAGGCGCGCCTGCTCGAAGAAGCGCGCGACGCGCTCGCAGCGGCCGGCATCGCGGCGCGCTCGTGCGACGGCCGCGACCGCTCGCTCGACGCCGAGATCGCGTTCCAGCGCGCCGCGCTCGCCCGCAGTGTCGCGGCGCGCAGGCTGCCGCTCTACAACAGCCTGTGGCAGGGCCTCGCGCGAGGCGCAGCGCTGGAAGTCGACGCGTACCACCGTCGCATCCTCGCACTCGGCGATCGCCACGACGTCGCGACGCCGGTGAACGCGCGCGCGCTCGCCGGACTCGAGCGCGTCGTCCGCGAAGGGCTCGGCGCAGAAAGCCTCGGCGCCGCGGAGCTGCTCGGCGACTGACGCGCCGGACCTACGGCTCGCGGCCCTTCACGGCGCCGGGATCCTTCCAGATCGTCGTCTCGGGATGGAACGCCTTCCACGCGAACCAATACGACTCGGTGACGGTGACGCCGGCCGGCGCCTCGTACTCGAAGACACCGCGCTCCTTGTCGTAGCGAACGACGATCTGCTTGCCGTCGAGATCGTCCTCGGCGTGCCCGCCGTTCGCCGTGACGAGCGACGCGAGATACGCGCGCGCCTTGCCGTTCGCGGCGACGCCCACCATCAGCTCCTTGGCGTGGAAGCGGCGGTCGCGCGCCTCCACCGGAAACGCGCCGCCGTCCTCTTCGACATAGGTCGCGTAGGCGCTCTGGTTGTAGTCGTAGTGATTCGGCTCGGGCGGGATCAGGATCTTCGTCTTGGCCTCGCGCGCGAGCCAGCTCGCGAAATTCTCCTGGCGAAGCGGAAGCGGCTCGAGTGTCTTGCCGGCGAGCGCACCGGCGATCGCCCGGCCATTGAACTGCGACCACAGACTCTCGGTCTCATGGTCGTAGAGCAGGAAGCCGGAGTTGTAGACCAGACCCGACACGCCGAAGCGCAGCGTGCGACCGCCGACGCTGCGCTTCCACGCGAGCGGTGCGCCGGTGAGCGGGTCGTAGCTGACGGCGACCGGTACGCCGCCGACCGTGTCGTTCACGATCTGGTGATACTCGAGGATGGGGATCGGATAGGCGCGCGCGTCGCCACCGATCGAGACGCCGATCACCGGCGTCTCGGGCGCGATCGCGTCGGCGGCTTCCGGGCCGGCGAAGCTTGGCGCGTCGACCGCGTGGATGCCGTCGCGGCCGGGACCGCCCGCGATGATCTTCGCGCGATCGACGAGCTGTCGCGTGATCTTGAAGCCGTACGACTCGTTCGGATCTTGCGCGACCGGCGGCGGCGCCTTCGGCGCTGCGGCGGCGGGCGCCGCAGCTTCGGGCGTTGCGGCCGGAGTTCCTTCCGCCGCGCGCGACGGCCCGCCGATCAGCGCGGCGCAGGCCAACGACACTGCCAGGGAGCGGGTGTTCATGCGGGACCTCGTGCGCCGGCGCCGAGCACGGCGGCGACGCTCTCGGAGACGATCGCCAGCAGCGCGTCGAGCTCGGCGTCGTCGATGTTGAGCGGCGGCGCCACGTAGATCACGTTACCGAGTGGGCGGAGAACCGCACCGCGGCGACGCGCTTCCTCGTAGACGCGCCAGCCGGCGTCGGCGAGGTAGCCGGCGTCGCCCGCAAGATCGAGCGCGCCGATCATGCCGAGCGCGCGCGTGCGCGCGACGCCGGGCAGCGCGCCGAGCTTCGAGAACGCGTCGGCGATGCGCGCCGCCTTCGGTCGCGCGCGTTCGAGCACGCGCTCCTCCTCGTAGACGCGCAGCACTTCGAGCGCGACCGCCGCACCGAGCGGATTGCCACAGAACGAGTGCCCGTAGTAGAAGGCGCGCTCGCGACCGCCGAGGAAACCGGCGAAAACGCGTTCGGTCGCGAGCGTCGCGGCCATCGGCAGCATCCCGCCCGAGAAGCCCTTCGCGGTGCAGAGCAGATCGGGCACGACGCCCGCGTGCTGGCACGCCCACATCGGACCGCTGCGCCCGTAGCCGCTGAACACTTCGTCGGCGACCAGCAAGACGTCGTGGCGATCGCATGCTTCGCGAGCGGCGCTCAAGTAGGCCGGATCGTGCATCCACATCCCCGCGGCGCCCTGCACGATCGGCTCGACGACGACACACGAGATCGTGTCGGATTCGCGATGCAGCAGGTCGCTGAGCGCGGCGATCGCCGTCTCCAACGAAACGGCGGGATCCCCGGGCGACGGCACGTGGAAGCATTCGGCGAGCACGCCGGCGAAGGGGCGGCGGAACAACTCGACGCCGCCGAGCGCCGTCGCGCCAATCGTCTCACCGTGAAAGTCGCCGTCGGGCGCGACGAAGCGCGTGCGCGACGGCCGCCCGTTCTGCGCCCAGTATTGGATGGCGAGCTTCAGTGCGACCTCCACCGCCGTCGAGCCGTCGTCGCTGAAGAAGACGCGCTCCAGACCGGGCCGATGATCGGCAGGGCCGGCCTGATGACCAGGAGGGCTGGCGCGGCGCGGCGCGACGCTGCACAGCGCCTCGGCCAGTTCCGCTGCGGGCGCGTGCGTCATGCCGGCGAGCGCGCTGTGGCAATTCTCGCGCGCCTGCCGTTCGAGCGCCGCCACCAGGCGCGGGTGGTTGTGACCGAGCGACGCCACCCACCACGACGAATTGGCGTCGAGATAGCTGCGTCCGTCGGCGTCGAAGAGCCGCGCGCCCTCCGCGCGCACCACCACGATCGGGTCGACGCGCGCCGCGTACTCGTCCATCGACGTGTACGGGTGCCAGACCCGCCGCTTGTCGAGAGCGACGATGCGCTCGCGGTCGAGGCCGGGCATCGCCGAGCTTAGAGAGCGGATTCCGCGAGGACGCGCAGCGCTTCGGGCTGACCGGCACCCACCAGCAGCGTCTTCACCGGCGACGCCTTCCACGCGTCGAGGCGATCGCGGATGCGCTCTTTCGGGCCGACCAACGCGATCGCGTCGACCAGCTCGTTCGGCACCAGCGCCATCGCCTCGGCCTTCTTCCCGGCGAGGTAGAGGTCCTGGATCTTCACGGCGGCCTCTTCGTAGCCGAGCCGCTTGGCGTAGTCGTTGTAGAAGTTCTTCCCGCGCGCGCCCATTCCGCCGATGTAGAGCGCGAGCATGCCCTTCACCGGCATCCGGCACTTCTCGACGTCGTCGCCCAGGATGCAGGTGACGAACGGCGCGACGTCGAAGTTGGCGAGTGACTTGCCACCGCCTGCTTTCTTGAAGCCCGCGTCGAGGTGCGGCTTCAGCAGGTCGAAGCGCTCCGGATTCATCCAGACGGGAATCAGGCCGTCGGCGACTTCGGCGCTGCACTCGATGCCGGCGGGGCCGATCGACGCCGTGTAGATCTCCATCTCCTTGCGGCCGTGCAGGATGCTCTTCAGCGGTTTGCCGAGGCCGGTGGCCCCAGGTCCCGCGTAGGGAATCTGATAGTGCTCGCCCTTGAACTCGAGCGGCGCCTCGCGCGCCAGGATCTGGCGGACGATGCGAATGTACTCGCGCGTGCGCGTCAGCGGCTTGCCATACGCCACACCGTGCCAGCCCTCGACCACCTGCGGACCCGACGGGCCGAGGCCGAGGATGAAGCGTCCACCCGACATCGCATCGATCGTCATCGCCGTCATCGCCGTCATCGCCGGCGTGCGCGCCGGCATCTGCATGATCGCGGTGCCGAGCTTGATCCGGGTGGTGAAGGCCGCGATGTACGCGAGCGGGGAGACGGCGTCCGAGCCGTAGGCTTCGGCGCTCCACACCGACCAGAAGCCGAGGCGCTCGGCTTCGAGGATCAATTCGCGGTTGATCTGCATGGAGGCGCCGGAGTACCCGGCGGTGAGACCGAGGCGGAGGGACGACATCGAGGGATCTCCTTCAGGGTGGAGCGCGGCCGCAGCTTAGCCGAGAGCGGCTAGCGAGGCGCGAGTGCGAAGCGCATGCCGTCTTCCCCGAGCGTCACTTCCCCGCGAAACGCTTCGCTCGCCTCGCTCGTGAAGGCCCGGCGCACGATGAAATTGCGCGGTGGCGGCACCAGATGGGTCAGCACCAGATGCGCGACGCCCGCCTGCTGCGCCACCTCGCCCGCCTCGCGCGGAGTGCTGTGATAGCCCGGGATGTCGGACGCCAGCTTGGCGAGCCGCTCCATGCCGAGCCGGCGCGCTCCGGCGACCGCGCGCCCGGTGAGATCCGAATCGAGCGCTTCGTGGATCAGCAGGTCGGCGCCCTTCGCATGAGCTACGACGCTCGCGTTCTTTCTGGTGTCACCCGAGATCACGACCGAGCGGCCGCCGAAGTCGAAGCGGTAGCCGACCGCCGGCCGCACCGGATCGTGGTCGACGCGGAACATCGTGATGCGCAGGCCGTCGCGATCGAAGACCACCGCGTCGGCGAGCGGTGCGTCCGCGAGTGCGGTTTCGCGTGCGACCGCCCCGGCCGCGGCGCGCGGCATGTACGGCTCGCCGTGGTGGAGAACGCGCGCCTCCACGTCGGCCGCGTACGCCTCGCGGAAGCCGTCGACGATCGCCGCGACGCCGCTGGGCCCGTAGACGTCGAGCGGCTGCGCGCGGCCTGCGATCCAGCTCTGCGTGATCGCCTCGCCGAGATCGCCGATGTGATCGGAATGGAAGTGTGTGAGCAGGACACCTTCGAGGTGGCCGAGCGGGAGGTCCGCGAGGTCGGCGACTTCGACGCTCCCCGGTCCGGCGTCGACCAGGAAGAAGTGTCCACCCGCAATCACCG
>JAGSPS010000095.1 GCA_018262315.1 Deltaproteobacteria bacterium
TCGCGCCGATCGCGCGCGCGAGCATCGTCATGAACGTGCCCTGCTCGGGCGCGATCTGCATCAGCGAGATGCCGCCGAGGCGCTGCGTCTCCTCGATCAACTCCTGCTGAATGGCGTCGGGCCGGGTGCCGTGCTGGACCAGGTAGGCGTGGATCTCGGGCGAGAGCTGGAACGACTTGGGTGTGTCGGACATCTCGTCTCCTCGCGGCGCGTCACGCCGAGTCTATCAGAGGCAGCGCAGCCGGATTGCGCGACACGGGGTATCCGGCGCCGATGGTGCGGCGTTTCGCGTCACCGTTCCGCTGGGCGCGCATCGAGCGCGAAGGCCGCCAGCCGTTGTGAAGCGCGGCGGGTCGCCCGCGGTGTGGCCGTGATAGGGTGCCACCGCTCGGACTCGCGGGGGCGGCGTGCTTCGTACGGCTGCGCACGGATTTCCGAGGGCAGGCCGACACGCGCCCCGATCGCAGGAGGTGCCAGCTTGACTAGCTTCCACCGTCCGCTTCGCGTGGCGAGCCCTTGGGCCAATCTTGCTAGCGGCCGCCCTGCTTCATCTGCAACTGCATCGAAAGCGCCTTCTCCGCTTCGGCCTCCGGGATCATCCCGGCCTGCTGGTAGAGCATCGAGAGGCTCGTGTGCGAGAGCGGCTCGTCGGGATCGAGTTCGACGTAGTGTTTCGCGGCCTCGATCGCGGCTTCCATCTCGCCGTGTTTGGCGAGCGCCATCGCGAGTCCGTTCCAGGCCATTGCCATCGCCGCATTCAGCGCAATCGCCCGGCGGTACGACGCGATCGCGTCCTCGGTGCGCCCGTGCGCGAAGTGATCCAGTCCGGCCTTGTAGTGCGTGCGCGCTTCCGACATCGAGGGCAGTATACCCGCCATGTCGGATGTCTCGATGCGAACGCTGCGCCGCGACGAGCGCGAGGCCGTGCTCGCGCTGCTCGACGAGTGGCCGCTCAGCGACGGCTGGCGCGGTCGCGACTACTTCGGCCGCTACATCGAACTCGACCCGACCTACGCCGACGACAATTTCTGGGTCGCCGAGCAGGACGGTCAGCTCGTCGCGTGCGTGCAGATCTTTCCGCGCCAGCTCCGGGTGCGCGGCACGACGCTGCCGGTGGGCGGCATCGGCAGTGTCTTCACCAGGGAGGCGGCGCGCGGCAGCGGCGTCGCGTCGCGGCTACTCGAAGCGTCGGTCGCGGCGATGCGTGAGCGCAGCATGGAAGTGTCGCTGCTCTTCGCGTCGCGTCACGCGTTCTATGGGCGGCTCGGCTGGCTGCTCTGGCCGCGGCAGAGGTCGCTGTGGCTTCGAGCAGACACGAACACAGCGCCGGATGCGTTGCGCCCGGTCGAGGCGTTCGACGCATCGCGCGATCTCGACGAAGTGATGGCGCTGCACGAGCGCTACTCGGCGTCGCGCGACGGCACGGTCGTGCGCGATCGCGCGTTCTGGCTGGGACAGCTCGGCTTCGCGGGCAACCCGACGGAGGAGTTCCTGGTCGCGCGCGACGCAGCGGGCCGTGTCGAAGCCTACGCACGCGCGAGTCTCTTCGAGGGCTTCTGCGCGATCCTCGAGCTGGGCCGCAGCGACGCGCCGACTGCCACCCTGGCGCTCGCCGATCTGGTGCAACACAGCATGGCGCCACGCGACCCCGACCCGTCGGCCGCGCGCGCGGGCCGCCCGTCCGCCGAGTTCCGCCGGATGCTGCTCGCCCCCACCCACGACGACGCCGCGCTCGACGCCGCACTCGCTGCGCGCGGCGTGGCGGCGAAGCACTTCGAGGAACGCGCCTCGATGCTGCGCGTGGTGAACGCCGAAGCGCTGGCGCGGCGCTTCGGGGAAGCGCCGCGCGTCGGCGAATCGCCCGCTTCGATGCTGCGCCGCCTGCTCCCGCCCGAGCAACTGGTCTTCTGGCCGGCGGACCGATTCTGAGCGCCCCTCTCTCGATGCGCGGAGGCAAGCATGGATGAAGCACAGCCGGTCGAAGCGACTTCGATTGCTTCGCATCGCTGGCAGCTGATCCGCGACCTCGCCGTGTTCCAACTGAAGCTGGGTCTCGACGCGCTGCGCGACCTGGTGTTGAGCCCGGTCTCATTGATCGCGGGCCTCGTCGATCTCGTCTTCGGCGGCGGACAACCCGCCAGGCACTTCTACTCCGTGCTCGCGGCCGGCCGGCGCACCGAAGCATGGATCAACCTCTTCGGCGAACCCGATCGCGCGGCGCCGCGCGGCGAAGCGGCCGAAGGCGCCGAGCGCGCATCGGTCGATGTGATCGTCGAGCGCATGGAACGCCTGCTCGTCGAGCAGTACGAACGCGGCGGCGTCACGGCGTCGGCGAAGACCGCGATCGACCGTGGTCTCGACGCGCTCGGGCGGCGCGGGCCGCGCTAGCTTTGCGCGGCCACGAGGAGGACGTTCGCATGCATCGCATCGCAGCTCTCGCTCTGTTCGCCGCTCTCGCGGTCTCGCTCGCCGGCTGTTCGCGCGCCGAAGGCGGCGCCCTGATCTCGCAGGAAGAGCTTTCGGACGCAATCGCCGGCGGCAAGAAGATCCTGCTGCTCGACGTACGCACCCCGGAAGAGTTCCAGAGCAGCCACATCCCCGGCGCGCTCAACGTGCCGCACACCGAGGCGGGGAACTGGCTGCGCAATCAGGATCCGCCTCGCGATCAGGAGGTCGTCGTCTACTGCGAGAGCGGCCGCCGCTCGGCGATCGTGCAGCAGATGCTCGTGAGCGCCGGCTTCACATCGGTGCGTCATCTCGAGGGCGACATGAAGGCGTGGCGCGAATGCGAGAAGTGCGCAAAGGAATGACGGCTACCCGCGCTTGCCGATTCCCAGCGCCTTGATTCGCGACGCGAGCGTCGTGGGCTTCATGCCGAGCAGCTGCGCCGCCCCGCCCGGCCCGTAGATCCTGCCGCGCGACGCGGAGAGCGCGGCTTCGATGTTGGCGCGCTCGCGGCGTTTGCGGTCGGCTTCGGTCTCGATCGCCGTTGCCGCGGCAACGGCCGTCGCGCGGGCGCCGTCTCGCCCGCTCGGCGGCGGCAGCGCGGCGTCGAGGTCGAGGCGCGTGCCTCGCGCGAGGATCGCTGCGCGCTCGACCACGCTCCGCAGCTCGCGCACGTTGCCGGGCCAGTCACGGCGTTCGAGCGCGCGCACGTCGGCGGCCGCGAGGCGCAAGCCGGGTTTGCCGAGGCGTCGCACGGCCGAAGCGAGGAACGCCGCTGCGAGGCGCCCGATGTCGTCGCGCCGGTGGCGCAGCGGCGGCACCTCGATCGGGCAGACCGCGAGGCGGTAGTAGAGATCCTCGCGAAAGCGTCCCGCGTCGACTTCGCCGCGCAGATCGCGATTGGTCGCGGCGACGACGCGCGCGTCGACGTGACGCGTGCGGTCGTCGCCGACCCGCTCGAAGCTTCCCTGCTGCAACACGCGCAACAGCTTTCCCTGCAGCTCGAGCGGGATCGCGCCGATCTCGTCGAGGAAGAGCGTCCCACCGTTGGCCAGCTCGAGGCGGCCGGCGTGATCGCGCAGCGCGCCGGGGACGGCGCCGCGCTCGTGACCGAAGAACTCGCCCTCGAAGCGGTCGCGCGGCAGCTCGGCGCAGTTCACGCGCACCAGCGCTGCCTGCGCCCGACCGCTGTGTTCGTGGATCGCCTGCGCGACGAGCTCCTTGCCGGTGCCGGGCTCGCCGAGGATCAACACGTTCGCGTCGGTGGGCGCGACCAGCTCGATCTGCTCGCGCACGGTGCGCAGCGCAATGCTCTCGCCGATGAGGCCGCCGTGCGCGCGGGCGGCACGGACTTCCTCGCGCAGGTAGTCGCGCTCCAGCTCGACCTGCTCGCGGCACTTCACTCCTTCGTCGAAGGCGCGCGCGTTGGCGGTCGCGACGGCTACCTGCGCGGCGAACGCGCGCAGCGACTCGAAGACGCGCGCGTCGATCGCCTCGCGAGCGAACACGGCGAGCACGCCCATCACCTCGTCGCGAAAGGTCAATGCGTGGCCGGCAAAGCTGCGGATGCCTTCGCTGCGCACCCAGGCGGGGCGCGCGATCCAGGCGTCAGCGCGGGCGATGTCGGCGATCCGCAGCGGATCGCCGGTCGCGGCGATGCGGCCGATCTCGCGCACGCCGAGCGGGACGCGGCGGAACTCGTCTTCGAGATACGACGACGCGTCGGTTGCCGCGCTGCGCGGATTGCCGGCGCTCGCGGCGAGATGCAGGCAGATCGTCTGATCGGGGCATTCGGCGCGCATCGGGCAGGCGTCGCAAATGTCGCCGAGCCCCGTCAGCCAGATGCGGGCGAGCGCGAAACCCGCGTCATCCACCAGGCCCTCGACGACCCGCGCGAGCACCCGCTCGGGCGAGCGCGCCGCGGCCGCGGCGAGCGCGACCTGCTCGATTCCCTCAAGCCGCATGGCGAACGCGGGTCGGCACGAAATGTCGTATCGGTGGAACGAGAAATCGTTGAAGCCCAGAGATTCGTTGGATCGGATGGCGCGCTGCGGGTTACGCTCACCCGCCGTGTCGATCGACGAACGCCCCGCGATCCCCGCCGACCCCGTGTCGTTGCCCAGGCGAATCGCGCCCTACATCGCGCTCTTGCTCTTGCTCTTGCCTGCGAGCAGCAGCTCCGCCTGGGGACCCGACGGCCATCGCGTCGCCGGTGAGATCGCCTGGCGGTCGCTCTCGCCGAAGACGAAGGCGGCGCTGGGCGAACTGCTTCCCAAGGGCCGCTACGACACGCTCGCCGAAGCGGCCACCTGGGCGGACACCTACGCGCGCAGCCATCCGCGCGAGTACCGCTGGCTCGACCCGTTCCATTACGTCGACGCCGATCCGCACGCCGATCACGTGATCGCAGGTCCGCGCTGCGAGTGCGTGCTCGCGGCGATCGAGATCCAGACGGATCGTCTGCGCAATCCGAATTCGCCACACGATGCGAAGGTCGATGCGTTGCGGCTGCTCGCGCACTTCGTCGGGGACGTGCACCAGCCGCTGCACGTGAGCCATCCCGACATGCGCGGCGGTACCACGATCGATCTGCGTTTCGACGGCGAGAGGGTGACGTTGCACCGGCTGTGGGACAGCGAGCTGCTCGATCGCAAGCTGCGCCAGCGCAATCGCGGTCGCAGCCCGCGCTGGCGCGCGTATGCGCAGTCGCTGGTGGATACGCAGGACGCCGCCGAGAGCGCGCGCTGGTCGGCGTCGCTCGATCCGCACGTTTGGGCCGATGAGTCGCTGGCGCTCTCGAAGCAGCCGCTGTTCGCCGTGCAGCGGGACGAGTCACTCGGCGACGCGTACTACGAGAAAGCGATCCCGGTCGTCGAGCAGCGACTCGAGCAGTCTGGGATCCGACTCGCCGCGCTGCTGAACTCGATCTTCGACCCCAGCCGGCCGGTGCAGTAGCCTGGCCGACCTTCCACTGGGGGGCGTCATGGCGAATCGCGTCGAGATCCACGGCAGCTGCGACGCGCGCTTCCGGTGCGTGCGCGACGTCTTCACCGAACAGCTCGACAACCCCGAGGAGGTCGGCGCGTCGCTCGCCGTGACGCTCGGCGGCCGTACCGTGGTGGACCTGTGGGGCGGTCACGCGGATCCGCAACGCACGCGGCCGTGGAACGCCGACACGCTGGTGAATTTGTTCTCCACGACGAAGGGCATGGTGGCGCTGTGCGCCCATCGCCTCGCCGACGCGGGCAAGCTCGATCTCGACGCGCCGGTTGCGCGCTACTGGCCCGAGTTCGCGCAGGCGGGCAAGGGCGCGATCCCGGTGCGCTGGCTGCTCGACCACAGCGCTGGGCTAGTCGCCGTCGACAAGCCGCTGCCGCCCGCTGCGATGTACGAGTGGGACACGATGTGCGAGGCGCTCGCCGAGCAGGCGCCGTGGTGGGAGCCGGGCACCGCGCACGGCTATCACGCGATGACCTTCGGCTGGCTGGTCGGCGAAGTGGTGCGGCGCATCACCGGAAAGAGTGTCGGAAGCTACTTCCGCGAGGAGATCGCCGGTCCGCTCGGCGCGGACCTCATGATCGGCACGCCGGCCGAGCACGACGCGCGCTGTGCCGAGCTGATTCCGGCGCCGCTCCCGAGGCTCGACGGCAGCGGCGGCGACGATTTCTTCGCCAAGTTGCTCGCGAGCGCGAAGCCGTACGCGATCAAGGCGTTCATGAACCCGATGCCGCTGCCGGGCGCATTCAACTCGCGCGCCTGGCGCGGCGCCGAGATCCCGGCCGCGAACGGCCACGGCAGCGCGCGCGGCCTGGCGCGCATCTACGCGGCGCTCGCCGGTGGCGGCAGCATCGACGGCGTGCACGTGCTTTCGCGCGACGCGATCGACCGCGCGCGCGTGGAGCAGCGCTACGGCCTCGACCACGTGATCCCGATCATGCCGACGAAGTTCGGCCTCGGCTTCCAGATCGGCACCGAGGCCGAGCCGATCGGCCCGAACCCGCGCGCCTTCGGTCACTCGGGCGCCGGCGGATCGTTCGGTTTCGCCGATCCCGAGGCGGGCGTCGCATTCGGCTACGCGATGAATCGGATGGAGACGGGGATCTTCCTGATCGGACCGCGCGCGACGGCGCTGATGAACGCGGTGTTCGCGAGTCTTTGATCCCGACGTGAGGCGGGCGGACCGCGGCGGCTGGGTCGAGAACGTCGACCCCTCGTAGCGCGATCGCTTCTGCTAGAGGCCCTTCTCCAGAACGTCCACCAGTCGGTGTCGGTGGAACCCGACCTTCTCGTACGCCTGCAGCGCGGGCCGATTCCCCGGCGACAGCAGCAGCAGGGCGCTCTGCGCGCCCGCCTCGAACTGACGCGCCAGCGCCCACGCCACCAGCGACGAGCCGACGCCGCGATTTTGCAGCGGCGGGTCGACGCAGACGTACGCCACCCACGGTCGCTCGGGCCAGTGCGTCTCGAGTTCGGCGAAGGCGACGACCTTGCCGCCGTGACGCGCCACCGAGTGCGCGTGGCGACCGTCGGCCAGCACCGCACGCATCACCTCAGGCGTGCGCGTCTCGAAGCCGCAGGCCGTGTAGACCGCGAGCATCGCATCCGCGTCGTCGGGCTTCGCGCCGCCGAGTTCGAGCCCCTCGATCGGCATGCGCACGGCGACCGGCGTGTCGTCGAGTCGCATCAGATAGTGTTGGCGGGCGGCGCGGAAGCCGAGCGCGGTGAGCAGTGAATAGCCGGCGCGGTTGCGCACCCCGATCGCCGCCGAGACCAGCTTCACGCCGAGTCGCTCGGAGCCGAGCGCGAGCGCGGCGCGCAGCAGCTCGCCGCCGACGCCGTGGCCGCGCGACTCGCGCGCGACGATCGGACACACGAGACCGGCGAAGGTGGCTTTCGGCCGCCGCACGAAGCCCGTACACCCGACGACGCTGCCGTCGCCCGCCTCGGCGACCAGCAGATGCTTCTTGGGATCGACGCCGTGGCGCTCGAACTCGCCGAACAGATCACGCTCCGATTCCCAGAGCGGCACCAGCACGAAATCCGTCTCGCCCCGGGCGCAGCTCTTCGCCACGGCCACCAGCGCACTCGCATCCTCGGGCCGGAACGCGCGGATCGTCATCTGGATCTCCCCTGAGAAGCACCCGGTCGCCGAGCATATAGCCACTTGACTCGTGTTGGCGCGGCCGCTCTTGGCGGCCGGCGCGGAAATCATGAGTTGCGCACCGAAAGGCAGACGAGCCCCCTGACCCGTGTTGGCGCGCCGCCGTCCGGCGGCGGCGCGGAATCATGAGTTGGCTTTGACATGCGAGTCGACGCTCTCCTAGACTGCTCGCTCCCGCGCCGAGTCATTCTCACAGCGCGGCCGCATCCCCAATCCACCCCGTGCGCCGCGTTGCCGGTCGCGCGAAGCCAGGAGAAACCCGCAATGGCCAAGCAGTCCAAGGCCGTCCTCTGCCGAGAGTGGAACAAGCCCATCGTCGTCGAGACGATCACGGTGGAGTCGCCGAGGCGCGGCGAGGTGATGGTGAAGATTGGCGCGTGCGGCGTCTGCCACAGCGACCTCTCCGCCACCAACGGAACCATCCCGCTGCCGCCGCCCGTCGTGCTCGGTCACGAAGCGGCCGGCAAGATCTGTGAACTGGGCGAAGGCGTCACCGATCTCGCGATCGGCGACACCGTCGTCGTCTCGTGGGTGCCCACCTGCGGCAAGTGCCGCTATTGCGTGATGGGCAAGCCGCAGCTCTGCGACGTCTCGGCCAAGGCGACGATCACGCTGCCCGACGGCACCAGCCGCTACAAGGATTCGAAGGGCCAGACGCTCAACCACTTCGCCGGCACCGGCGTGATGACCGAGTACGCCGCGCTGCACCGCGACAACGTGATCAAGATCGACCCGTCGATCGGCATCGACAAGGCGGCGATCGTCGGCTGTGCGGTGATGACCGGCGCGGGCGCGGCGCTCAACACCGCGAAGGTCGAGCCGGGCTCCACCTGCGTGGTGTTCGGCTCGGGCGGTGTCGGTCTCAACACGATCCAGGGCTGCGCGATCGCAGGCGCCAACCGGATCATCGCGGTCGACACGTCGGACAAGAAGCTCGAGTTCGCGCGCAACTTCGGCGCGACCGACACGATCAACCCGACCACCGACGGCGACGCGGTGACGAAGATCATGCTGATGACCGGCGGTGGCGCGGACTACGCGTTCGAGTGCATCGGCCTCGGCGCGACGATCCAGCAGGCCTACAACTGTGTGCACAAGGGCGGCATGGCCGTCGTCGTGGGCGTCGCGAAGCCGACCGAGACGGTGACGCTCGGCGCGTTCCTGATGCCGTTCCAGGAGAAGGTGCTGACGGGATCGATGTACGGCGGCGCGCGCCCGTCGATCGACTTCCCGCGCCTGCTCGATCTCTACAAATCGGGCCGCCTGAAGCTCGACGAGCTGGTGACGGCGACCTACTCGATCGACCAGGCCCAGCAGGCCTTCGCCGACCTGGTCGCCGGCACGAACGCCCGCGGCGTCATCGTCTTCTGACCTTGACTTGGGGAAGTTCCTGCCCCGTTGCCTTTGTTGACATCGGGAACGTCCCCAAGTCAACGCTCATTCGGAGGGGTCTTCGGGGGGGCGGCGGAGGGTGCTGACGCGGGTTCGCATGCGGCCGACGAGGCCGGCGAGGTCGAAGCCGCGGGTCGGCGTCATCTGGAAGTAGTGGTCGCCGTCGTCCTTCACGAGCAGGCGCACGCGCTGGCCGGCGAGCACGGCCTCGGGCGGCTCGCCCTCGCCGGGCGGTTGATCGAGCTTGGCGAAGGCGCGCTTGTCGCCGATGCGCACGAGCCCGACGTGGATCGGCCCGCCGCTCTGGGACGCCGTCACGTAGATGCTCGTGTACGCCTCGAGCAACGCGCTGGCACCGTGAAGTCCTTGCGGCATCGACGCCAGTTCCGAAAGCCGCGCCGGTCCGCTCGAACGGAACGAGAGCGGCGGCCGCGCGACCGCTTCGGGCTTGCGCTTGCGGTCGGCGCGCTCGATCACCGTCACGTACACATTGTTGCCCGGCCCACCGATCGAGTGCGCGATGCCGATGCGCGCCCCGGGCACCTGCGCGCGCGGATTCGGGAACTGGCCGGTGAGCTGTAGGAAGCACTCGCCGATCTGGAACAGCCCCGTGCCGCCCACCGGATGACCGCGCGCCTTGAGGCCACCCGAGAAGTTCACCGGCACGCGGCCCCGGAGGCCCGTGATGGGATGCTCGAGCGGATCGGAGGGCTCGCGGCGCAGGCTGCCGACCAGCGCGTCGATCGCCTCGTCGGGCTCGATGAGTCCGAGGTCGGTGAGGTCGATCGGGAGCAGGCTGTTGAAGGCGTCGTGGCACTCGACGTAGAGCCCCTCGAGTTCGCGCATGCGCTCGCCCGCCAGCACCAGCACGCTCTCGCATTGTCCCGACGCGACCTTGTAATAAGCCTCATGGAAAGCGGCGGCGCCGGTCGATGAAGCGGTCTCGGAACGAATCGCGGGAATGCCGGTGAGGCCGAGGCGATCGGCGACCTTCGCGGCGAGGTTGGCGCGATTCTCGAACTCCTCGCTGTCCATCACCCCGATCTGGACCGCTTCGAAGGCGCGGACCGGGGAGTCCTCGAGCGCGCGGTGGTAGGCTTCGGCGAATAGATCGAAGATGGAGGCGAAGATGCGG
>JAGSPS010000096.1 GCA_018262315.1 Deltaproteobacteria bacterium
TCATCCCGTGTGGGTCGACGACGACCGCTTCAACATCCACTACCACGTGCGCCACGCGGCGCTGCCGAAGCCGGGCAGCGAGCGACAGCTGAAGCGGCTTGCGGCGCGCATCATGTCGCAGCGCCTCGACTACGGAAAACCGCTCTGGGAATTGTGGGTGATCGAGGGACTCGACGGCGACCGCGCGGCGCTGATCTCGAAGACCCACCACTGCATGATCGACGGGATCGCCGGCGTCGACCTGCTCACGATCCTGCTCTCGCTCGACCCCGACGACGAAGCCGACGCCGCGCCGCGCTGGCTGCCCGACGAGCCGCCGTCGCCGCTCGAGCTGGCTGGCGCCGAAGTGTGGCGCCGCGCGACGATGCCGATCACCGCGCTGCGCGGTCTCGCCGCCGCCGCCCAGCATCCGAGCGAGACGATCGCGCGCGTGCGCGAGCAGGCGGGCGCCGTCATCGAAGCGCTCGGCGCCGGCATGGTGCCCGCCTCCAACACGCCGCTCAATCAGGACCTCGGCCCGCACCGCCGCTTCGACTGGCTCACCTTCGACCTCGCCCCGGTGCGCGAAATCAAGAAGCGGCTCGGCGGCACCGTCAACGACGTGGTGCTCACCACGGTCGCCGGCGCGCTCGGCGACTTCCTCGAACAGCGCGGTGTCACGCGCGCGCGCCAGCGCGGCCTCGAACTCCGCGCGATGGTGCCGGTGAGCGTGCGCCCGATCGAAGCGCGCGGCACCACCGGCAACCAGATCGCGCTCTGGGTGACGCCGCTGCCGATCGCCGAGACCGACCCGCGCCGCCGGCTCGCCGCCGTCGCCGAGATCACCACAGGCCTCAAGCACTCGAAGCAGGCGCTCGGCGCCGAGGTGCTCGCCACGGTGAGCGAGTGGACGGTGCCGACGTTGCTCTCGCTCGCTTCGCGCGTCGCCTACCGCAACCGCGCCTCGAACCTGGTCGTCACCAACGTGCCGGGCCCGCAACTGCCGCTCTACCTGCTCGGCGCCCGCGTGCTCGAGACCTATCCGATGTTGAACCTGCTGACGCGCCAGAGCCTGGGCGTCGCGCTCTTCTCGTACGCCGGGCGCCTGCACTGGGGCTTCATCGCGGACTGGGATCTGGTGCCGGATCTGCACGACTTCGTCGTCGCCATCGAGCGCGCGTTCGGCGACCTCTGCGAAGCCGCCGAACTGCCGCGACCCGTCTCGCAGAAGCCGCACGAAGCGCTGGATGTCGCCGACTGAATGCAGCGCGAGCGAGGTATGCTGAGAAATGGAGGACCCGTCGTATGTCCCGTCTGTTCCATGCTCTGGCTCTCGGCTCGCTCGCGGCGCTCGGCGCCCTCTCTGCACACGCCGCCTCGACGTTGCCGGATTGGAAGAACTTCGCCGACCTGCGCACGATCCAGGTCGTGACCCTCGATGACGACGAGGAGCACACCCCGCGCGAGACGACGATCTGGCTCGTGGTCCACGAGGGCCAGGGTTACATCCGGACCGGCGCCACGACCTGGGGCGCCAACGTGCGGCGCGAGCCGAACGTCGTGATCCGGATGAACGGCACCCCCTACGAACTGCGCGCCACGCCGATTCCGGAAGGCGAACTCTACGACGCGGTGAAGCAGTCATTCCGTGACAAGTATGGCTTCACGGACGCCGCGATGAGCCTGGTCCGCAGCATTGGAGGCACTCCCACGATCATGCGCCTCGACGGTCGTGCGGAAATGCCGATGGGAAACTGAGCGAGTGCGAACTGCCGTACGCCACTAAACGCGGTTGCGCAGCATCAACTCCTTCGGGTGCGGCTCCAGATAGACCTGGCCGGCGAGATACGCGACGCCGAGTCGTCTCACCTGGTGACGCACCAACGTGATCGGCACGACGAGCGGGACGAGACCGCGTCCATAGTCTTCCACCGACTCGGCCAGCTCGCGGCGATCCGCAGCGTCGAGGCCCCCGCGGAAGTAGCCCAGCACGTGCTGGAGCACGTTCACGTGGCGGCGCGGCGTCGCCGGCTGGCGCAGCGCTGCCATGAAGCCCTGCGCGTAGCGCTCGCGCAGCTCGCCGCGCGGCAGGCGCTTCGCCGCGGCCACCAGCGGCCCCAGCTCGCGGTAACGCTGCTGGGAATGCGCGAGCAGTTGGAGCTTGTGCGCCGTATGGAAGCGCACCAGCGCGCCGACGTTCCAACGCGACGCGAAGAGCGAGTGCAGTCTGTGGTACGCGAAGACGCGCTCGATCCAGTTCTCGCGCCGGCGCGGGTCGCTGAGGCGTCCCTCCTCCTCGACCGGCAGCGCGGGAGCGGTCGCGATCAGCACGTCGGTGAAGACACCCCGCCCGCTCCGCTCCGGCATGCCCTTCTCGCCGCGGATCGACACGCGCTCCATGCCGCAGCTCGGCGAGTCCTTCTTGAGCACGTAGCCGCAGAGGTCGAGGGCCTCCAGCTCGCGCACCCGGCGTCGCGCCCAGCGCTGCATCGGCCGCGTGTAGTCGCTGCCGCTGCGCTCGGCGACGAGCCGGACCGCGTCGCCGCGCCGTGCGAGATGGATCGCCTCGCGCGGGACGCCCATGCCGATCTCGAACTCCGGACAGACCGGCACCCATTCGACGAAGGGACCGAGCTGGTCGACCAGGAAGGCGTCGCGCTTGTGCCCGCCGTCCCAGCGCACCGGACGCCCGAGCAGGCACGACGAGATGCCGATGCGAATCGGCGCATCGTCGCGCCGCCAGAGCGGCGCCGCGGATTGCGCAGAAGCGGCCGAGCTTGCGATCCCGCTTGCCGTATCGCGGCTTCTCGTCACTGCCTCAGTCCTTGTCCGCTCGGCGGGCTTCGCGTCCCGCTCGCACCACCTCGAAGCGCCGCAGCGCGCGGATGCGTTGCGCGGCGTGATCGACGATCGGCCGAGGGTAATCGCGCGGCGGCGCCGGGGCGTCCCACGGCCGCTGCACGAAGCGCGGCTCGACGCCGCGCAGCTCCGGCACGAAGCGGCGCACGTAGTCCCCGTGCGGGTCGAAGCGCTCCCCCTGCTTGACGGGATGGAAGATGCGGAAGTACGGCTGCGCGTCGCTGCCCGTCGAAGCGGCCCACTGCCAGCCGCCGTTGTTCGAGGCGGGATCGCCGTCGACGAGGCGCGCGAGGAAGAAGCGCTCGCCCCGACGCCAGTCGATGCCGAGATCCTTGGTCAGAAAGCTCGCGACCACCATGCGCGGGCGGTTGTGCATCCAGCCGGTCGCGGCCAGCTGCCGCATCGCCGCGTCCACGAACGGATGGCCGGTGCGTCCCTCGCACCAGGCGCGGAACGCCGCATCGTCGTCGTCCCAGACCAGCGCGTCGTACTCGGGGCGGAAGCAGCGCGCGAGCACGCGCGGGTGATCGCTCAGGATCGCGTGGTAGAACTCGCGCCAGATCAGCTCGTCCATCCACTTGCGCGCGCCATCGCGGCTGCGCGGCTCGGTGTGCAGCAACTCGAGCGCGGCGTGCAGACACGTTCGGACCGAGATCGCGCCGAAGCGCAGGTACGGCGAGAGCCGCGAGGTGCCGTCGAGGTCGGGGCGATCGCGATCGCGCGCGTAGTCGGCGACCGGGCCGGCGAGGAATCGCTCGAGCCTGCGCGCCGCGGCGTCCTCGCCGGCCGTCGGCAGCGCGGTCGCGTCGGAGCCGACACCGAATGCTGACGCTTCGGGGAGCGCGTCGCCGCGCGCCGTCGCGAGGGGCGGAGCGAGCCGCAGCGGTCCGGCTCGCTCGGGTCGCTCGGCGTGCCAGCGCGCCCACCACGCGTTGCGGAACGGCGTGTAGACCTGGAACGGGGCGCCGCTCCGGGTGCGCAGCTCGCTGCTCTCGAAGACCACGCGGTCCTTGTGCTCCTCGACGACGGCGCCGAGCCCATCGGCGGCGCGGCGCACCGCGGCGTCGCGGCGCCGCGCGTAGGGTCCGTAGTCGCGGTTCCAGGTGATGCGCTCGATCTTCCAAGTGCGCAGCAGCGCCGCGACGACGACTTCGGGCAAGCCACGCTTCACCACCAGCCGCTGGCCACGCGCTTCGAGCGCGGCCGCGAGGCGCGCGAGCGAGTCGAGCAGGAAGCGCAGCCGAGGGGCGCCGAGCGCGGCGCCGCCGAGCAGGCGGTCGTCGAGGACGAAGAGCAGCACCAGTTCGCTCGCACGCCCCGACGCGGCGGCGAGCGCGGTGTTGTCGCGGAGGCGCAGGTCGCTGCGAAACCAGTGGAGGACGCGCTCGGATCGGGACGCGGGACTGGTCATCTCGGACACAGCGGAGCATCCGAGAGCAGCTCTGTCAACATAATTGCTTGACAGTGGTGTACGCGTTGGGCAGGCTGGTTCGAGTGCCCAGACACCGCGATCCGCAGGGCTCGGATGCTCCCATCTCAAAGGAGCCGACCTATTCGCTCGGCGCGGTCGCCCGCCTCACCGGCCTCTCGCCGCACGTTCTGCGTGCCTGGGAGCGTCGCTACGGTGCCGTAACGCCACTGCGCACGCCCGGCGGCACGCGCCGCTACCGCGAATCCGATGTGGCGCGGCTGCGCCAGTTGCGCGCCGCGGTGCAGGCGGGCCACACGATCGGAGAGGTCGCAAACGCGCCCGCGGAGGAACTCGCGCGCCGCCTCGAACTGTCACCGGCGTTGCCGACGCCCCCGATCGCCCCGCTTCTCGAAGCGATCGAACAGCTCGACGCCGCGACCACGGAGCGACTGCTCGGCGCCCAACTCGCGGCACTCGGACCGATGCGCTTCGTGCACACGGTCGCCTCGCCGCTGCTGCACGCGATCGGATCGCGTTGGGAAGCCGGCCAGCTCTGCATCGCCTCCGAGCACATGGCGTCATCGATCCTGCGCAGCCTGCTCGGCGGTGCGTTGCGCCCGACGAGCGCCGCGCTGCAGGCGCCGCCCGTGCTCTTCACGACGTTGCCCGGGGAAACCCACGAACTGGGATCGCTGATGGCCGCCGTCACGACGGCCGACGCCGGCGGCCATCCGGTCTTCGTCGGCGGCAACCTCCCCGTCGCGGAGATCGCCGACGCCGCGGACGCCGTCGGCGCGGCCGCCGTCGCGGTCGGCGTGTGCCACGGGAATGGAAACGACTCGGCGAATTCGCTCGGAGCGCTGCGCGCGGCGCTGCCGCTTCGCGTGAAGCTGTGGGTCGGCGGGCCTGGCGCGGGCGCGCTGGCACTCCCGCCCCAGGTGTCGCATATCAGCGACACCGGCGAGTTGGAACGCAAGGTGGCGCTGCTGGTGGAGCGCGGCGCGCCGTCGTGACGCGGCTCGTGGGCAGCGACGAAACCGCGCTCACTCGCTGGGGTCGGCGGGCGATCACGATCCCCGGCTATTGGATCGCCGGCGCCCTCGCGATCGCGACGCTTCCGATCTCCTTCCCGCTCGTGCTACTGCACGACGCCCTGCGCGGCAACCGCTGGAGCGGCGTGCGCAGCCTGCTCGCGCTCACGCACTACCTGGTGGGCGAAGCGCTCGGAATCACGGCGAGCGGCATGCTGTGGCTCGCCGCGCGCGTCGCCCCGTCGCGCGCAAACGAATGGAACTTCCGCCTCCAGTGCTGGTGGGCGAGCTGGCTCTACGGCGGCACGAGCCGGCTCTACGGCCTGCAGACGCGCGTCCGCGGCGAAGCAGCGATTCGCGACGGACCGCTGCTGATCCTGATGCGCCATGCCAGCGTCGTCGACACCCTGCTGCCCGCCGTGCTGGTGTCGAGCCGGACCGGCTTGCAGCTGCGCTACGTGATGAAGCGCGAGTTGCTCTGGGATCCCTGCCTCGACATCGTCGGCCAGCGTCTGCGCAACGCCTTCGTGCGGCGCGGCCAGGGCGGCAGCGAGGCGGAGATCGCGCGCGTGCGCGAACTGGCTCGCGAGCTCGGCCCGCGCGAGGGCGTGATGCTGTTTCCGGAAGGCACGCGCTTCACGCCGCGCAAACGCGAGCAGTTGCTGGCGCGCCTCGCCGAGTCGGCCGAGCCGGAGCTCGTCGAGCGCAGCCGCGCGCTGCGATACGTGCTGCCGCCGCGACTCGGCGGCGTGCTCGCGCTGCTCGAAGAGGCGCCCGGCGTCGACGTAGCCTTTTGCGTTCACACCGGCTTCGAGAGTCTGCGCACGCTGAACGACCTGTGGAACGGGGCACTGGTAGGACGCGCGATCGACGTCGAGTTCTGGCGCGTTCCCGCCGCGTCGATCCCCGCCGAGAGCGCCGCCCGCGTCGACTGGCTCTTCGCGCAGTGGGAGCGCGTCGACGCCTGGCTCGAAGCGCGCGCCGCCGACGCGGCGATCGCGACGTGAAGGTCTACCGCCTCGAGCGCGAGCAGTGGCTGCCGGCGCCGATGGAGCGCGTCTTCGCGTTTTTCGCGGATGCCGCGAACCTCGAGACGCTGACGCCGCCGTGGCTCGGCTTCGAGATCCTCTCGGCGCTTCCGATCGCGATGCGAGCCGACGCGCGCATCGAGTACCGGATCGCGCTCGCGGGCATACCGCTGCGCTGGCGCACCCGCATCGTGAGCTGGCAACCGGGCGTACGCTTCGTCGACGAACAGGACCGCGGACCGTACGCGCTCTGGGAACACACCCACGAGTTCGAACGCTGCGGCGACGGGGTCTTGATGCGCGATGTGGTGCGCTACGCGCTGCCGTTCGGCGTGCTCGGCCGCATCGCCCACGCGGTCGCCGTGCACGGCGTGCTCGCCGCGATCTTCGATTTCCGTTTTGCGCGAATCCGCGAACTGTTTCCGCGCTCGTGCGGGACCGAAGCCGAGTGGGCCGGATGAGCGTCCCGGGTGCCCTCGCGCTGACCTTCGCGTGCGGCCTCGCGGTGATGTTCGCGCTGTGGGTCGCGAGCCTCGCGCGCCGCGACGTCAGCATCGTCGACATCTGGTGGGGACCCGGCTTTGCGTTTCTCGCGGCGATCGCGTTTTCGCTGGCTGCGGCGCCGGGCTCGCGCGGCACGCTGCTGCTCGCGCTGGTCGCGATCTGGGGAGTCCGCCTCGGCGGCCATCTGCTGTGGCGCAACTGGGGGCACGGCGAGGACGCGCGCTACGCGCAGATGCGACGCCATCACGGCGAGCGCTTCCGCTGGATCAGCCTCGCCACTGTGTTCGGGCTGCAGGCGCTGCTGCAATGGGTCGTTTCGCTGCCGCTGCTGCTCGCGCAACTGGTGCCGGGCGTGCGTCCACTCGGCGTACTCGACGCGTGCGGCGTCGCGCTCTTCGCCACCGGCTTGTTCTTCGAAGCGGTCGGCGATGCGCAGCTCGCGCGCTTCAGGGCCGATCCGTCGAATCGCGGCCGCGTGATGGACCGCGGGTTGTGGCACTACACGCGCCACCCGAACTATTTCGGCGACTGCCTGGTGTGGTGGGGATTCTTCGCGATCGCCGCCGCGACGCCGGCGGGGCCGTGGACGCTCGCGAGTCCCCTGCTGATGACGTTCCTGTTGTTGCGCGTATCCGGCGTCGCGCTGCTCGAGCGATCGCTCGTCCGCACGCGCCCCGAATACCGCGACTACATCGCGCGCACCTCCGCCTTCACATCGCGCGCACCTCCGCCTTCATCCCGCGCCCGCCCCTCCGAGGAACACGCTGAGGCTGCGAGGCGCGCGGGCGGGGGACCCGCCCGCGCTTGGCTTCCCGTCTTCTCAGTTCCGGAACGAATGGCAAGTAGCGGGGGCGGGGCGTTCGGCCAGAACAATCCGCAGGCGGCCTGAAAATTCCGATGCGAAGCTGCGACACCCGTCCGCCGAGGACGTTCTGGACGAACGTCCCGACCCCGCGCCTCACGGGTCCGCTCCGAGAGACGGGATCCATCCTGCGTCCGCCTCGTAGCAGACCGCGCGCACCCGCTTACAATGCGCGCGTGCTTCCGTACGCGCTCGTGACGATCGCCGCCAGCGCCGCGCTACTCGCCGCCGAGCAACGCGATTGGCGGCCCGGCGTGTGGATCGCGAAGCCGATCGCGGCGGCGGGCTTCGTCGCCGCGGCGCTCGCAACCGGCGCGTTGGATTCCGCCTACGGCCAGTGGATCCTCGCGGGCCTCGTGCTCTCGTTCTTCGGCGACGTGTTGCTGATCCCGCGCGAGGCGAAGAGCACTTTCTTCGCCGGACTGGTGTGCTTCCTGCTCGGCCATGTCGCCTACACGGGCGCCTTCGCGGTGCGCGGACTCGACCCGGTCGCGACGGCCATCGCCGCGGTTCCGGTGTCGGCCGGCAGCCTGTTCGCGCTTCGCACCCTCTGGCCCCACGTCCAGGCGCGCGCACCGAAGTTCCAGCGCCCCGTGCTCGCCTACCTGATCGTGATCTCGACGATGCTCGTCTGCGCCGCCGGCACGTTCGGTCGTGCGGGCGGTTCGCTGATTCTCGGCGGCGCGATCGCGTTCTACGTCTCGGATCTCGCCGTCGCGCGCCAGCGCTTCGTGGCGCAGAGCTTCAGCAACAAGCTCTGGGGCTTGCCGCTCTATTTCGGCGCGCAGCTCCTGTTGGCGGCGAGTGTCGCGCGCTGAGTGATGCGCCGCTGGGCCAGCGTCCTTGTGGGCATCGTATCTACGCTGCTTTGCGTCGTCGCGGCGGAAGGCGTGCTGCGCCAGCTCGCCGAGCGACACGAGGTGCAGCTCGCGAGCGGCGCGCGCAAGACGGTCTTCAACCCGTATCGCTCCGACGCGCTGCTTTCGTACGCGCTGCGACCGGGTTGGTCGGGCATCCACGAGAGCGCCGACTTCCGTGTCGGCGTGCGCGTGAACGCGCTCGGGATGCGCGGCGCGGAGCAACCGCTCGAGAAGCCGCCGGGGACGCGACGCCTGCTCGTGCTGGGCGACTCCTTCGCGTTCGGCTGGGGCGTCGAGGACGCCGAGACCTTTCCCGCGCGACTCGAAGCGCGCTGGCGCAGCGCCAGCCATCCGATCGACGTGCTCGACGCGGCGGTCCCCGGCTACGCTGCCGACCAACACTGGATCTACCTTCGCGAGCGCGGTTTCGCGCTCGCCCCCGACGTGATCGTTCTCGCGCTGTGCCAGAACGACGCCGAGGACCTCGGCTCGACGCGGCTTGCGCTCGGCGACGACCGGCTCCCGCAGCGCAGCACCTCGCTGCGCCGCTTCATCGGCGAAGACGGCCGCATGCACTACCTGAACGAAGCCGGCCTGCCGCTCCCGGAACGCTCCTTTGCCGCGTCGCAGTGGCTGGCGGAGCGTTCGCTCTTCTACACCTATCTGCGATACAACGCGCTGCGACTCTGGCTCGGCGCCGCCGAGCACTTCGCGGCGCAGCACCGCGCGAGCGACGCGGGTCCGCCTCCGGACGGCGCGATCGAAACGCTCCCGCCCGACGAGATCCTGCGCGGTCTGCGCAGCGGCCCGGCGTTCCAGCTCCGCTACCACCGCTTCCTCGTCGAAGCGATCCGCCGCGAAGCCGCGCGGCGCGGGATCGTGATCGTCACTGCGCTCTCCGGCTCGGATCGAGGCCCGCTGAGCGACGACTGTGCGGCCGATCCGAACTGTCTCGATCTCGGTGCTCGCCTCGCGCGCCGCGATCATCCCGACGCCTATCTCCCGCTCGACGGTCACTGGTCGGCGCGCGGTCACGCGCTCGCTGCGGAGGCGCTCGGGGCGTGGCTCGCGGCGAAAGATCTCGCGCCAGCGGTGCCCTGACCGACGCCCCACCGCGCCCCAATCGAGGGCGAAGGAAACTGTCCCGCCCTGTCAGCGCGATTTCCACTCCGGCTTGCGCTTCTCGACGAACGCACGCGCTCCTTCCACCGCGTCCTCCGTCTTGCGCAGCGGTCGGCCCAGCTCTTCCTGGCGTCGATACGCTGCGTCGAGCGGTATGGTGAGCAGTTCGCGCACACCCGCGCGCGTCGCTCGTACCGCGAGCGGCGCGTTCGCGGCGATCGCGTCGGCCGCCTCGAGCGCGCGCGGCAACAACTGCGCGGGCGCGACCACGGCGTTGACGAGGCCGATCTCCGCCGCGCGCGCCGCCGAGATCGGTCGCGCGGTGAGCAGCAGGTCCATCGCGTGCACCCACGCGATCTGTCGAGGCAGCAGTACCGTGGCGTTGCCGGTGGGATAGAGCCCGCGCGCGACTTCCTCGAGCGCGAACGTCGCGTGCGGCACCGCGAAGCGCAGTTCACTCGCGAGCATCAGGTCGAGGCCGACGGCGCGGCAGTGGCCGTTGACGGCACAGACGAGCGGCTTGCCGAGGTCGAAGCCCGCGAGCACCGCGGTGCCCGCGTCGCGCAGGCCCGCGAAGTCTTCCGGGTCGATGCGTTCGCCGCGCGCCAGGCGCTGCGAGACGGGGATCGTCGTCTTCATGTCCATGCCGGCGCAGAAGACGCGATCACCTGTTCCCGTCACGACGGCGCAGCGAATCGCGTCGTCGGAGGCGATCCGCCGCCAGGCGGCGGCGAGTTCGCGCAGCGTCGGCGGATCGAGCGCGTTGGCGTGCTCCGCGCGATCGATCGTGACGAGCGCGACGTGCGGGTGGTCGGCGAGAACTTCGCAGCGGGCGGGCATCGACGGCGCACGCTAGCAGGGTCGCGGCGCACCTCGGCGATGGTGGACCCGGCGATCTTCCGTGCGCGCCATGCGCTAGCCGTGATTGCTACGAGCGCCGGTCATCCGGGGTCCTCGGGGCGCCAGTTTCCGCCCGGAGAGCAGCACGACGGTCGTGCCCACGTAGATCAAGACCAGCAGCCATTTGAGGTCGGACGCGGCGGTGCTGATCAGCGGCAGCGGGTCCACGATCGTGGAGAAGTCGGGCGTGCTCAGGAACACCTGCTGGATCTGGTTCTCGAAGAAGTCGAGCAGGCCGGACGCCAGCGGGAGGACGAGGATCCAATCGAGACGATGCGTCACTCCGCGTCGCTCGAAGAGCCGTCCGAGCAGCGCGGTGAAGAAGCCGGCGTACCAGAACCAGTGGACGTCATCGAGGATGAAGTGGGCGCGGTAGGCGTCCAGCGCGCCGTTCTCTTGCCACGCGCGAAAGATGCGGAGCGTCTCCGCGGCGGAAAATCCGAAGCATTGCAGCCGGAGCAGATCGGACCGGATCGGATCGATCGTCACGAGAATCGCGAGCTGGGAGACGAGGTAGGCGAGCCCGAACAGGACGATCAACCACGTCCTTCCCAGCGATTGAGAAAGATCACGGATCGTGAGCGCCACGCTCTGCTTCGTAGCGCAGCAGTGACGGCGCTGACCACGCCTGCGATTGACGAGCGCACCCGCGCGGGAGTAAAGGATGGTGAGGGCGCCCGCCACGGCGGGCGCGGCATCGAAAGGGGCGAATCGGTGAGGCAACGCCCGTTCCGCTGGGTAGTCCTCTTGGCCGTGTTGCTGTTCTCGCCGCTCGCAGCGCAGGGGGGCGCCGACTGGACCTTCGACCTGCAGTTCCGGGTCTACTGTGATCTGCCCTCGGGCCCCAACCTGTGCTTCGACAAGTCGGGCTGGAAGACGGCGAGCGACATCCGCGCCGCCTTCCAGAAGCGCGTGATGCCCGTGCTCAATCGCATCTACGAGCCGACCCGGGTCTCGTTCCGCCTCTACGATCTCAGCTACGACACCACGCAGCCCGCGTTCGCCGCGGTGAAGACGCCCGGGAAACTCGATCCGCCCGACCTCGACGCCGGCGCGATCCGCGACATGCGCGAGATCGCCCGCCTGCCCGGCAATACGGGCCGCATCCAGGTGTTCGTGCTGCCCCACCTCGGCACCGCCTTCTCGGGGATCCCGACCGGGTATACGTGCAGCGGCGGCGCCAACGACCTGCTCGTGTGCGACCCGAACGATGGCGGCTCCTGTCCGAGCGGGGTCTGTGAGTCGCTCCCGAACTACGGACTCTTCGTGGGCGCCGGTCTCCCCGGCGACCCGATTCTGCTCGGCCACGAGATGGGGCACCACTTCTGCCTCGGACATACCCACACAGGAGCCGACCCGGCCCAGTCGGCACCGGTGTGTAGCGCGCCAGTGAACCACGACGGGGACGGTCTCACCGAAACCGCCGACGACCCCGCCTCGATGGAGCGCGTGAAACAGAGCGACTTCGACGCGGCGGATCTCGCGAAACGGGCCGAGTTCGCACTGAAGAAGGACGCCATCGTTCCGGATGCGGTCGCCAAGATCGTGCATCCCAATTATCAGGACCTCAGCTTCTTCGGCTGCCACCAATGGTGCGACTGGAGCCGCACGACGGTGGGCTTCTCCTCGCCCATCAACGCGATCCTCGGCGAGCCCAAGCGGATCCAGCTGTGCAGCCCCGTCTGCTACGAGACGACGCCGGGCCCGGCGCCCTCGTTCCAGGTCGACCTGGGCCACGCGCCCGACACCGAACTGGTGATCTCGTACTACTTCCGGGAGTGCAGCGGGCCGTTCATCGCGAACGGGGCACCGGTCCCGGCCTTCAAGCAGCAGCAGACCGACCGGATCGCAGAGTGCATCCAGAACGTTCCCGAGCGAAGTGCATACGTGGACGTGTGCGAGACGCGCGGCGGGGACACCGACAGCGACGGGATCTGCGACCAGGACGACGTCTGCAAGTTCGCCTTCAACTCGGATCTCGCCGACGGCGACGGCGACGGCAAGCCCGATGCCTGCGACCTCGCCCCGCTCTACGCCGGCAACGTCGCGCTCGACAGCGACCTCGACTTCTTCGGCGACGCGGTCGACCCCGACCTCGACGACGACGGCTGTCCGAACGCGAGCGATCAGCATCCCACGCAGGCGCAATTCCAGGTCGCCACCGAGCTGAGGCCCGGCTGCACACCCGACCATGCGACGATCTACGCCTTCGAGGGTGCCGACTCTGACAACGACGGCAAGCCCAACTGCGCCGACCCCGACGACGACAACGACGGCATCCTGGACGATGCCGATTCCTGCCCTCTCGTCTCCGGCACGACCGGCTGCATCAGCAATGGCGGCGTGTGCCCGCCGCTGTGGGCGACGCTCTGTTACGGGCCGGGCTGCGGTCCCCTCTTCGAGCTGGTGCTGATCTCGCTGGTTAGCCCCGCCGAGGAGCTGCACTTCGACTTCCAGATCGCAGACGGAAAGCTCGTCGTGGCGCCGCTGCCCGAACGCAGCGTCGAGGAAACCGTGGCCGCGCTGCGCGGCGCCCTCTTCACCGGCACGCGCGGCGCACCGCCGCGGATGCGCCTCGAGATCCGCTCGCGCGAGAGCGGCTTGCAGGAAGCCGTCGTGCTCGCCGACTTCGACGCGGGCAACGTGAACTACGACTTCGACGTGCCCGGGAAGCTGCTGCTGCTCGCACCCGACGGACTCGGTGGCGTCGACGTGGTGCGCAGCTGGAGCGCGGGCGCGCCGCCGGGTGCCGCGCTTCCCGACAACGACGGGGACGGCGTCCCGGACGCTGCCGACGACTGTCGCGACACCGCGAACGCGGATCAGGCCGACGCCGACCGCGACGGCTTCGGCGACGCCTGCGATCTCGACGTCGACCAGGACGGCACGGTCTCCGCCGCGGAGCGCCAGCTCGTGACCGACTGCGCGGGCGTGGACCTCGAGAATCCCGCTTCGATCCAGGTGGCCGGCGAGGGCGAGGACGGGGAAGTCCCCCGCGCGACGATGGATGCGCTCGGCCTCCAGGGCCGCTGCAGCGCCGCCGACCTGGACGGCGACGGCCACGTGGGCGAAAGCGACGCTCGTCGCGCCGATGTGTTGGTCGGCCTGCCGCCCGGCCCGTCCGGCGTGACGCAGGTGCCGGAGCCCGGCGGGCAGGCGTGGCTCGCGCTTGCGCTGCTCGGCGGGCTCGCGGCGCGAGGTCGGGCCCGCCCGCCGCGCTGAACGCTGCGCGCGGTCATATCGGGGCACGGGATGCCGTGATACCAGACTCGGCGCGTGCCTCCGAGCGCTCGTCGCGCTTTCGCGCCGGCGGTCTCGGGGCCAGGGAGCCGAGCGCATGGGCGAATCCAATCGAGAGCCGGGGACGCGGGCCAGCCGGCGGGCCTTCTTGAAGGCGCTCGGGGGCGCGGCCGGTCTCGCCGCGCTCCCTGCCGGTGGCCAGGGCCTGCCGGCGAGCCCTGCGAAGGGCGACGACTACGACGTGATCGTGATCGGCGGTGGCTTCGCCGGTGTGACGGCCGCGCGCGAGCTCAGCCATGCGGGCTTGCGTACGCTGCTCCTCGAGGCGCGCGCCCGGCTCGGCGGACGCACCTTCACCGCAAAGCTCGGGGACGCGCATTTCGATCTCGGCGGCATGTGGGTCCACTGGACACAGCCGTACGTCTGGGCCGAGGTCATGCGTTACGCGCTCCCGCTCGTCGAAACGCCCGGCGCGATTCCCGAGCGCATGTTCTGGTGGAATGGCAGCGAGGTGAAACAGGCGGGCGTGCGCGAGGCGCTATCGCTGGTAGGCGCGGCGCTCTGCGACACCGGCGATACGCCCGAGTTGCCGCTGCGCACGCTCGAGGGTCTGGTGCTGACGCAGGACCTGATGGCGCGCTTCCACGCGCCGGCGGCCAAGGCCTTCCCGCGTCCCTTCGATCCGTTCTTCAGCGACGCATGGAAGGCGTTCGACGGGCTCTCGGTGAAGGACCGCCTCGATCAGATGGATCTCTCCGCCGACCACCGCGGGCTGCTCGAAGGCGTGCTCGGACCGGCCTGCTGTGGGCCGTTCGCAGAGGCCGGCTACGTCGAGATGTTGCGCTGGTGGGCGCTTCCGGGCGCGAACTTCCAGCGGTATAGCGACAGCGTCGCGCGCTTCAAGCTGCGCGACGGCACCGTCAGCCTGCTCGAGGCGATCCTCGCCGACGGCCGCGCGGACGTGCTGCTCGGGACGCCGGTCGCGCGCGTCGAACAGGGCGACGGCGCCGTCCGCGTCGTCAGCGAGCAGGGGCGCAGCTTCCGCGCACGCGCGGTTCTCACCGCGCTGCCGATGAACGTGCTCGCGAACATCGCGTTCACGCCGGCGCTCGATCCGGCGAAAGTCGCGGCCTCGAAGGAACGCCACTCCGGCGCCGGCGTGAAGCTCTACGCGCTGGTGCGTGGCGAGGTGCCGAACTTCGCGGCCTTCGCGCCCGAATCCGAACCGCTGTCGCTGATCTTCACCGGCGAGACCGGAAAGGAGGGTGGCGTGCTGATCGCCTTCGGCACCAGCCCGAAGAAGATCGACACCCACAGCGTCGCCGCGGTACAGGCGGAGGTGTCGAAGTTCGTGCCCGGACTCGAAGTGACGGAAACGGTCGCCTACGACTGGCACCTCGATCCCTATTCGCTCGGCACCTGGTGCATCCTGCGACCGGAGCAGATGACGAAGTACCTGGCGAAGCTGCGCGAGCCGGAGGGACTCGTGCACTTCGCGGGGGGCGACATCTCGCTCGGCTGGCGCGGCTTCATCGACGGCGCCATCGAAAGCGGGATCCGTGTCGCGCACGAAGTGGTGGCGCGGCTCGCGGGACGCGGCTCCGAAGCGGGCGTGCCGGCGCATGCTGCGCTGGCGCCGGCACCCGCGCTGACGGCCGGCGATACGGCGATGCGACAGTGCGTGCTCTGCCATCCGACCGACGCCTCCGGGTTGCACGGCGTCGGTCCGTCTCTATTTGGTGTCGCCGGCCGCGAGAAGGCGAATGCGCCGGGCTACAGCTACTCCGAGGCGCTGCGCGCGCGCGGCGGCGCCTGGACGCCGCAGGAACTCGACGCCTTCATCGCAGACCCTTTGAAGCACGTCCCGGGCACGAAGATGCCGTTCGCGGGCCTCAAGGACGCGACCGAGCGCGCGCAGGTGATCGAGATGCTGTCGAAGCTACGCTAATCCCACGCATCGACGCGAGCTTGCTTCCGGGTGCACAGCGGCCGCGAAGGAGACGCACGTGACCCTCGCCCGCTCGATCTGGCTCGCCGCGCTCGCCACCGTCGCAATATTCGCTGGTTGCGACTCGCCTCCGCCGCTCGCAGCCGGTGGCGTCACCGCGGGCTGGCCGGTCTACGGCGGCGACGCGGGCGGCTCGCGCTATTCGCCGCTCGACCAGATCTCGCGCGCGAACGTGCGCTTCTTGAAGGAGGCGTGGCGCATCCGAACCGGAGATCTCGACGCCGTCCCGCCGCCACCCGGTCACATGGCATTCGAGGCGACACCGATCCTCGTCGGTGGTCTACTCGTGCTTCCGACACCCCTCGGCCGCGTGCTCGCGCTCGATCCCGAGACCGGCGCCGAGCGCTGGCGCTTCGACGCGACGGGAACCGAACGCCGCTATCCGGAGTTCACGTCGCGCGGTGTCGCCGCCTGGACCGACGCAAACGCGACGGCGGAGGCGCCGTGCAGTCACCGGATCTTCGCGGCCACGATCGAGTCGCGACTCTTCGCGCTCGACGCGACGAACGGAAAGCGCTGCCCGGGCTTCGGAAAGAACGGGGAAGTGTCGCTCCGCGAAGGCGTCGGCGAGATCCGCGCCTGGGAATACACGATCTCCTCGCCGCCGACCCTAGCAGGCGATCTCGTCGTGGTCGGATCCGCGATGGCCGACAACCGGCGCGTCGACATGCCCAAGGGCATCGTGCGCGCCTACGATGCGCGCAGCGGAGCACTCGCCTGGGCGTGGGATCCGATTCCGCGCAGCGGCGAAGATCCCGCGTTCGCCGAGTGGCGGTCGCAGGACGCTGCGCGCGTGGGCGCTGCGAATGCGTGGTCGATCCTTTCGTACGACGCGGGGCGCGATCTGATCTTCGTGCCGACCTCGAGCCCGAGTCCCGACTACTACGGCGGCGAGCGGATCGGCAGCAATCGCTACGCGAACTCGGTGGTGGCACTGCACGCGCGCACCGGCAGCGTCGCGTGGAGCTTCCAGATCGTGCACCACGATCTCTGGGACTACGACGTTCCCGCGCAACCGGTGCTCGCGCGCATCGTGCACGAAGGTCGAGAACGCGACGTCGTCGTGCAGGCCACCAAGACCGGCTTCCTCTTCGTGCTCGACCGCGACAGTGGCAAACCGGTGTTCCCGGTCGAAGAGCGAGCCGTCCCGCAGACGGACGTGCCGGGTGAGCAGACCTCGCCGACGCAGCCCTTCCCAACGAAGCCCGTGGCGCTGGTCCCGCAGCAATTGCGTCCCGAGGATGCATTCGGACTCACGCCCTGGGATCGCGGCAAGTGTCGCGACAAGATCGCCGCGCTGCGCAACGAGGGAATCTTCACGCCGCCGAGCCTGCGCGGAACCGTGGTGTACCCCGGCAACGCAGGCGGCACGAACTGGGGCAGCCTGGCGATCGAGCCGTCGCGCCATGTCGCGATCCTCAACATGTCGAACCTGCCCCTCCTGGTGCGCTCTGCCCGCGGGCGGCAACGCGAACCCGATGACGTACCGGGTCTCGGCGAGCGGCAAACAATACGTGGTGATCGCCGCCGGCGGCCACGGCAAGCTCGGCACGCGGCGCGGCGACTCCGTGGTGGCGTACGCGCTGCCGTGAACGTCAGCGCGAAGAGAGCAACGGCAGCAGCTTCTCCAACAGGCGCCTCTGGAACTCGTCGGGCGCCTCGATCGCCAGAAAATGCCCCGCGTCCTCGAACCAGACGACCTCGACGTGGGGCGCCTGCAACTGCGAAGCCCATTCCTCGACCAGCGACCACACCGTGTTCTCGTCGTGCCGGCCGGTGAAGAGGAAGACCGGGACCTCGAGTCGCGGGACCCGCGTGAAGAGGTCGACGTTCAGCCGGTCCGGCAGCAGCACCTCGAGGCTCTTCTCGAAGCAACCCGTGTAGTGCAGCCGCGTCTCCAGCGTGTACTCGCGGCCAAGTATGGCGGCGGGCAGCACCGCGCGCGCC
>JAGSPS010000331.1:0-784 GCA_018262315.1 Deltaproteobacteria bacterium
TACTTCATCGACGACGAGAACTCCGCGTCGCGCGATCCGCACCTGATCGGCGCGCAGCTCGGCGCCAGCTACAAGGCCGCGGATACGGTGACGGTCGGTGCGCGGACGACCTGGTACGGCATCGAGTCGATCGACGCGAACTTCCTCTGCCGCGGCGTGAACGGCAACAACTGCAACGGCAGCTCCGGCTCGACGCCCGCCGGCGGCAACATCGCCGGCGGCCTCACCGGCTCCACCGACGGCGGACAGATCAACGTCGGCGAGTTCGGCGCCTACGCGAACTTCACCGGCATCGAGAACTGGCCGGTGACGGCCTGGGTCGACTTCTCGAAGAACTTCAGCGCGGAATCGTCCGATCTCTTCGGCACCGGCAGCGATGCGACGGCGTGGAACACCGGGCTGGTCGTCGGCGATCGCACCAAGTACCTGGAGATCGGCTTCGACTACCTCTACGTCGAGGCGAACGCCTTCCCGTCGCAATTCATCGAGAGCGATTGGATCGACGGAAAATCGAACCATGAGGCGTACGTCGTCTGGCTGACCCGCCGGCTCTTCGCCAACACGGATCTGCAGACGCTGGTGTCGTTCGGCAACGCGATCGACGACTCGCTTCCCGCGTACGGGAACAGCGTCGGCAAGGCCGATCGGGTGCGCTTCCAGACTGACCTGAACATCGCGTTCTAGGAACCTGAACCCGGTTGGATCGTGGCTGCGAGGCGCGCGGGCGGTGGACTCGTCCGAAACGTCCTCGGCGGACGAACATTCGCAGCTTCGCGGCGCGAGT
>JAGSPS010000331.1:822-4506 GCA_018262315.1 Deltaproteobacteria bacterium
GCTTCGCGGCGCGAGTCGGGTGACCGCCTGCGGATTGTTTCGGCCGAGTCCCCCGCCCGCGCCGGGCTTTCCGTCTTTCTTTTCTGAACGGAAGTTCCGGAACAGATGGCAGGTAGCGGGGGGCGGGGCGTTCGGCCAGAACAATCCGCAGGCGGCCTCGAAACTCCGGCGCGAAGCTGCGACGTTCGTCCGCCGAGGACGTTCTGGACGAACGTCACGTCCCCGCGCCTCACGCGATGGCACGCGGCGTCGGTTCAGCCGAAGCGGCCGGTGATGTAGTCCTGGGTCTGTTTCTCGCGGGGGTTGACGAAGAGGCCGCGCGTTTCGCCGAACTCGATGAGCGTTCCGAGATACAGGAACGCGGTGTAGTCGGACACGCGCGCCGCCTGTTGCATGTTGTGCGTGACGATCGCGATCGTGTAGCTCTGGCGCAGCTCGCGCAGCAGTTCCTCGATCTTTGCCGTCGCCACCGGGTCGAGCGCGGAACAGGGCTCGTCCAGCAGGATCACCTCGGGCTCCACCGCGAGAGCGCGCGCGATGCACAGGCGCTGCTGCTGCCCGCCCGAGAGCTGGAGCGCGCTCTCGTGGAGGCGGTCCTTCACTTCGTCGAAGAGCGCGGCGCGGCGCAGGCCCCCTTCGACGATCTCATCCAGCTCGCTGCGCGCGGTGACGCCATGGATGCGCGGTCCGTAGGCGACGTTCTCGTAGATCGACTTCGGGAAGGGGTTCGACTTCTGGAACACCATGCCGACGCGCTTGCGCAGCGCATTCACGTCGACCTCGGGGTCGAAGATGCTGAGGCCGCCGAAGAGCACGTCGCCCTCGTGCCGGACGCCGTCGACGAGATCGTTCATGCGGTTCAGGCAGCGCAGCAGAGTCGACTTGCCGCAGCCGGACGGCCCGATGAAGGCGCTGATGCGGCGTTCTGGCAGGTCCACCGAGATGCGGTCGAGCGCGAGCGCATTGCCGTACCAGAGCGAGAGCTCCTGGACCTGCATCGCCGGCTTCTCGATCACGAGATCGCCGGCGGGATTCGCGGTGCGCTCTTGGGCGGGAGGCATCTGGATTCCTCGCGGCTAGACGCTGCGGCCCGCGAGGCGCCCGCGCAGCCGGTTGCGCAGCAGGATGGCCGCGAGGTTGAGCGACATCACCATCACGATCAAGAGCGCCGTCGTCGCGAACACCAGGGGCGCGGCGGCTTCCACGTTGGGGCTCTGGAATCCGACGTCGTAGATGTGGAAGCCCAGATGCATGAACTTCCGTTCCAGGTGCACGAAGGGCGTGTGTTGATCGATGGGAAGCGTGGGCGCGAGCTTCACCATGCCCACGATCATCAGCGGCGCCACTTCGCCCGCCGCGCGCGCCATCGCGAGAATCAAGCCCGTGAGCATGCCGGGCGCCGCGGCGGGCAGCACCACGCGCAGCAGCGTCTCGAACTGCGTCGCACCGAGCGCGCGCGAACCCTGGCGCACCATCTGTGGCACCGCGGCGAGCCCTTCCTCGGTCGCGACGATCACGACGGGAACGGTGAGCAGCGCGAGCGTGAGGCTCGCCCACAAGATGCCGCCGGTGCCGAAGGTGGGAGTCGGGAGCGACTCGGCGAAGAAGAACTGATCGATCGTGCTGCCGATCCCGTAGACGAAGAAGCCGAGCCCGAACACGCCGAACACGATCGAGGGTACGCCCGCGAGGTTGTTCACCGCGATGCGCACCGCCCGCGTGACGACTCCCTCGCGCGCGTATTCACGCAGGTAGATCGCCGAGACTACACCGAAGGGAACCACGAAGAGCGACATCAGGAAGACCATCATCACGGTGCCGAAGAGGGCAGGGAAGATGCCGCCCTCGGTGTTCGCCTCGCGCGGTTCGCCGGACACGAATTCCCAGACGCGGTTGGCGTAGAGCGCGAGCTTGCCGCCCACGCTGAGCGCGTTCGGCTGCACGCTGCGCACGATTTGCCCGATCGGCACCGCGTGCTCGGTCCCGTCCGCCGTTGCGAGGCGCAGCTCGCTGTCGGCGAGCTGCGCACGCAGCGCGGCGAGTTCGTCGAGGTGCTCGGCGTAGCTCGCTTCCAGCGTGGTCTTGCGCGCCGCGAGTGTTGCTTCCTGGCGGGTTCGCTCGCTTCCGGTGATCCCCGCGAGTTCGAGCCTTCGCTGTGCGAGGCGCAGCTGCTCGATCGCGCGGTTCAGGTCGCCGATCGGGCCACGCTCGATGCTGCGGATGCGGGCGCGCAGCGCGAGCTTCTCCTCGTGCAGCGGGCCGAGCGCCGCGACGATCGCCGCGGGCTCGTTCGCGACCACGGCCCCCTTCGCTACGAGCGCGAGCGGAAAACCGAAGAAGGGCCCCCACTCGAGGCGTTCGAGCAGCATCACGTCGGCCGGTGTCGCGCTCCCGATGACCCGCGATTCGTCGACCCAGCGGAAGTCGGCGCCCGTCACGTCGCGGTTGCCGGTACGCAGCCGGATCCGCATCGCGCCGCTGTGACGGCCGGTCTCCGGGTCGGGGATCTCCTCGCGCGTGTGGATCTCGCCGAGCACGCGCGTGCCGTCGTCCAGCGTGAGCAGCGTGATCGGCTTCACGAGGAACGCGCCTGCGCCATTCCACGCGACCAGCGCGAGCAGGCCCGTGATCATCAACAGACTGAGCGCCAGCGCGCCCGCGGTGATCCACGTCAGCAGCGCGGCGATCGCCTGCGCGCGGCGCCGGCCGCGCATCGAGATCGGCATCTCAGAGCCTGCCGTAACGGCGTCGCAGGCGGTGTCTCACCACCTCGGCCGCCGTGTTGACGAGGAAGGTCATCAAGAAGAGCAGCAGCGCCGCGATGAAGAGCGTCCGGTACAGCGTTCCGCCCTGGGGCGCCTCCGGCACTTCGACCGCGATGTTGGCCGACAGCGTGCGAAAGCCGTTGAACGGACTCAGCGACAGGATCGGCGTGTTGCCCGTCGCCATCAACACGATCATGGTCTCGCCGACGGCGCGGCCAAAGCCGACCATGATCGCGGAGAAGATCCCCGGACTCGCCGTCGGCAGCACCACGCGCACGACGGTCTGCCAGCGGTTCGCGCCGAGCGCGAGCGAGCCGGCGGCCAGCTCGGTCGGCACGTTCGAGAAGGCGTCCTCGGAGATCGCGAAGATGATCGGGATCACAGCGAAGCCCATCGCGATCCCCACCACCACGGCGTTGCGCTGCTCGAATGGGAGGCCCGTCGAGCGCTCGAGCCAGACCGGGAACGAGCCGGCGAAGAGCAGCGTCTCGATCGACGACGCCATCGCGACGCAGACCGCCATCGACGCGCCGATCGCCACGGCGATCCAGAGCACTTCCGTGCCATCGGGCACGCGCGCAAGCCAGCGCTTCGGCAGGAGCGCCCAGAGCCAGCCGCCCGCGATCGCCGCTGCCGGAATCGCCACGGCCATGGCGAGGAAGGCCGGGAACAGTCGCTCGACGCGCGGGGCGAGCCAGAGCGCCGCGAGAAAGCCCAGTACGACGCTCGGCAGCGCTGCCATGAGTTCGACACCGGGCTTCACGTAGCGCTGCAGGCGCGGATGCATGAATTGCGAGGTGTACATCGCGCCGAGCACGCCGAGTGGCACCGCGAGCAGCAGCGCGTAGAAGGTTCCCTTGAGCGTGCCGACCAGCAGCGGAACCAGCGACAACTTCGCCTCGAAGGCGTCGTCGCCGCT
>JAGSPS010000332.1 GCA_018262315.1 Deltaproteobacteria bacterium
GATGTGCTCCGGCTCGTCGCGTTCGAGACGCGTCTCGGCGCCGGCGTCGCTCGGTGCGTTCCATGTCGCGACCTCGGGCGGCAGCGGATCGAGCAGCACCGTCGTGTGGATGTCGAAGAGCGGATCGACGAGGCGCGTGAGCGCTGCGTGCGGATCCGCCGGCTGCGCCTCGCCCCGGATCGCGCGCCACGCGCGCGGCAGCGCGTTCGGATTCTCGAAGACGAAGGGCGCCTCGCGCACTTCGTAATCGCGCCGGTAGCGTGTATCGAGCCACGGCGGCGGCGACTCGACCACCAGGAAGCGCACCGAGATCAGATCGAGCAGCGCCGCGCGCGACTCGTCGTTCGGAAGCTCCGCGCTGCCAGCGTACGGCGCGCCGTGCGCCGCGTGCGGATCCGCGCCGCGCTCCGGATCGGCGCCCGCGTCGGCGCCGTCACCAACCTCGAAGAAGGTCATGATGCGGCCGGTCGTCGCGAGCGAGAGCGGCTCGCGGTCGTGTACGGCCAGCAGTCCCTTGCGCTGTCCGATCTTGTCGGTGCCGAAGGCGCGCCAGTAGCTGCGCGATTCCCGGTTTTCCGGTCGCCGCACGATCGCGAGCTGCTTCGAGAACTCGCTCTTGGTGGCGAGCGGAGCGAAGAGGCCACCGGTGCTGCGCGGTTGCTCGTGCGGGAATACGTTCGCGGGCTGTGTCGCGTGCACCAGCATCGGCACCCCTTGCAGCGCCACGGCGATCGCCGCGATGGCGGCCGCCAGCAGCAGGCCGCGCCGCCCGCCGCGCAGCTCGATGCGCGAGATCCCGAGTCCGGCGCACACGGCGATGGCGAGCATGCTGAGCAGCCTGTAGCGGAACGGGAAACGGAACTCTCCGAGCAGCGGAATGTGGCGCGACCAGTCGAAGAGCGGCGTGTGATTCGGGAACGAGACGGCGAGGGCGAGGGCCGCGACGGCGAGCAGCACCGCCGCGCGGGCGCGCCCGGAGCCGGCGAGTACGACCGCCAATACGGCGAGCACGGGGCTCACGAGGCCCGGCACCCCATTGCTGAGCCCGTCTTGCACGAGGCTGTCGAGGAAGACTCGCGGCTCGTGGACCGCGCCCTCGCGACCCGCGCTCGACGCGTCGAGCGAGCCCGGCGCACGCGTGCTCTGCTGCATCAACTCGAGCGACGGCAGCAGCTGGGGGGCCGCGAGCAAGCCGCCCGCGCAGGCGCCCAACGAGACGGTCAGCAGCGCCGCGAGCGGAAGCCGGCGCGTTCGCCACGCTGCGAACAGCAGCGACGCAGTTCCGGTGATCGCCGCCGCGAGCATCGTCATCGCCACCGCTTGCGGCCAGCCGGCGAGAATCAGCGCGGCGAGGACGAGGGCCAGGCCCGCTGCGCGCCTCGCGCCCGGCCGCTGCACCGCGTTCTCCACGGCAAGCAGCACCCCGGGTGCCCACGCAGCGGTGTAGAGCATCGGTGGCGTCCACACGCTGTCCCAGAGTGGGAGGGAAATGGCGTAGAGGAGTCCGGCGGTTACGCTCCCGAGCGTTCCCGCGCCGAGGCTGCGTGCGAGCAGACCCGCCAGCGCGGCAGCCAGCGCCACGTGCGCGAACGCCAGCCACACGTAGGCACGCTGTGACGGCAGCACCAGGTGCAGCCAGTTCGGCGGGTACAGCACGCCGGTCTGCAGCGTCGCGAGGAAGGGTCCGCCGAGTCCCTGGTTCGGATTCCAGAGCGGAAGATCGCCCTGGCGCAGGCGCGTGAACGCGTACTCGGCGTTGGGCCGGTAGTACGAAAAGAAGTCGTAGACGTGAGCCGGTCGTTCGCGTTCGAGCTGGACGTTGAACGGCTGCGTCGCGGCCGAGAACCAGATCGTTGCGGCCAGCAGCGCCGAGACGACGAGCAGAAAGACCGACGCCGTGCGCCTCACGCTGCCTCCCGTGCGCGCCCAGATGTCACGGGCGCACTTTACACCGCCGTCCTACCCGTGGGAGTGGTCTCCGCTGCCCGTTCGCAGATGGCGCGGCTGCTGCGGCCGAGCGCTAGCTTCGGCAGCCAGCAGGGGGTGATCATGAGACTGCAACACGTCACGCTCCACGGTCACGACGTCAGCTATCGGATGGCCGGAAGCGGGCCGGTCGTTCTGCTGATCCACGGCATGGCCGGCTCGTCGCGCACCTGGCACGACGTGATGCGGCTGCTGGCGCGCGACTACACCGTCGTCGCACCCGATCTGCTGGGCCACGGCGAGTCCGCCAAGCCGATGGGCGACTACTCGCTCGGCGCCTACGCGAGTGGCCTGCGCGATCTGCTCGGCGCCCTCGGGATCGAGCGCGCCACGCTGGTCGGGCAGTCGCTCGGCGGCGGGGTCGTGATGCAGCTCGCGTATCAGCACCCGGAGATCGCCGAGCGGCTGGTGCTGGTCGGCAGCGGTGGCCTCGGCCGCGAGGTGAGCTGGATGCTGCGGGCGCTCGCGTTGCCCGCAGCCGAGTACGTGATACCGGTGCTGTTCCCGCGCTTCGTGCGCACGGGTGGCGAGAAGGTCGTCGCGTTCTTCCGCAACCGCGGCGTGCGTGCGCCCCACATCGCCGAGATGTGGAGCGCGTACGCCTCGCTCACCGAGACCGAGAACCGCCGCGCGTTCATCCGCACCGTGCGCGCGGTGATCGATCCCGGCGGTCAATCGGTTTCGGCAAGGGACCGCCTCTATCTGGCGGCCGCCGTGCCGACGCTGATCGCCTGGGGCGACCGCGACGAGATCATTCCGGTGCAGCACGCCTACGACACCCACGAATTGCTGCCGGAGAGCCAGCTCGAGATCTTCGAGGGGGCGGGGCACTTCCTGCACGTCGAATACCCGGCGCGCTTCGCCGAAGTGCTGCGCGACTTCATCGAGCGCACCGAGCCCGCGAATCAAGACCGCGGGACCTATCGCGAGCTGTTGCGGGCCGGCGCGGCCTGACCCGGGCGGCGGGCCGCGATGGCGGTTGCGCCGAGCGCGAGTGCGAGCAGCGCGAGCGCGGCCCAGGGCCGCGCGAGCCACCCCGGCGCCGCGAGCAGCACCACACCGAGCCCCGCCATCATCAGCCCCGAGAGCAGTTTGAGCAGGTGCCCCTCGCGTTCGCTCAGCTTGCGCGAGCCGAGCGTCCACGCGAACGCGACGACGATCGCGAAGAGCGGCGTCACGTAGATCGCGTTGTAGAGCGCGAGGTAGCCGTAGTACTTCGCCGTGGGCAGCGCGTGCAGCGTCAGGATGCGTGTGAACACCATCGGGAAGCCAGCGGTGCAGAGCAGCTCGTAGGCGTTCGCCACGATCGCGAGCGCCGCGGTCGCAGCGAGCATCGTCGCGAGCCGCTCGGCGCGCACCAGCCCGCGCATGCGCGCGAAGAGCCCCGGCTTCGCGGACTCGGGGATCGCGAGCGTCGCGGCGCCCTGCGCGCGCAGACCGTCGCGGGCGTTCACGATCCCGAGTGCAACGGCGAGCAGGCCGGCGCCGATCGTCACGGCGCGCAGCTCGCCGAGCACGAGGAAGAGGTTCAGCCAGGCCGCCATGAAAGCGAAGTAGACGAGACCTGAGATCACGACGAAGACGCCGCCCACCGCGAGCATGCGGGCGCGGCTGCGCGCCGTGACGATCGGCGCCGGCCTGCTCGCCGTTGCACTCGGGATCGTGAACGCCCGCGACGGTCTGCGCGCGCA
>JAGSPS010000097.1 GCA_018262315.1 Deltaproteobacteria bacterium
CGGCCCTGACCTCGGACAACCGGGTGTCCGGTGAATCGGACGCCCGCTCCTGCGTGGAGAGCGTCGCGACGCGCGTCTCCCCCTCGGCGATCTGGAGCGCGAGCGAGTTGCGCTGCTGTTGCAATCGTTCGAGCCGTCGCAGATTCGACTCGAGTTCGGAGGGCAGCTCGCCGCGGTGCTGCTGCTCGAACTCGCTGACCTTCTTCGACTGCTCGCGAAGGGCAACTTCGGCGCTCTCGAGTTCGCGGCGCATGAACTCGGTCGTTACGCGCGCCTGCTCGCTGCGCAGACGTATGCCGGCGAGGGTGAGCCGGTTAGCGAGGTCGTTCGTCACCTCGGCGGCGCGCGCCGCCTGCCGATCCGAGAAGGACACGAAGACGATGCGAGCACGCTCTGCCGCATTTCGGATGCCCGGGTCGAGTTCGATGCTGACGTTGTGGCCGAGGGCTGCGACGGCTTCGTCCATCCCCTTTGCCTTGCGCAATTCGGGATAGAGATCGAATTGCTCGATGACTTCGCTGAGGCTCTGGCGGGAGAGCACCTGGCTCGTGAGCGCGTTGATGCGCTCGGTCGCGTCCTCCTGGATCGTCGACCGGACGAAGCTCTCGGAGAGCTTCTGGGTCGCGATCAGAACGCTGGCGCGCGCCTGGTAGACAGGGGGCAATAGCCATACGGCCAGCGGCGTCACGGCGAGGCCGGCGAGCAGCACGAGCAGCATCGGGCGCCAGCGGCGGCGCAAGATGCCCAACGGGTCTCGCAGCGAATCGAGCGGGCTCGACTGCCTGGTTTCGCCGTCGAACGTCTCGTCGTCCATCCGATCCATCGCGCTCCTCTGCGAAGCCAGCCGACCGGAGGATCCGGGGCGTCGTCCTCAGCATGCCGCGGTCCCGGATTCGTCCGGATCCGCCTCGCACCTGAGCGCGCCCCGCATCACCAGGCCTGTCCGCGTCGGATCCCGTCGAGGTCGGCGATCCCCGTCCGGGGCTGATACCGCACCGGGCGTTGCGGAGCCACGGGTCGGGCGTTCAGCTCGCGCCCGTGCCCCTCACCACGGCCGGCAGGGTGCGCAGCAGGATCTTGATGTCGAGCAGCAGCGACCAGCGATCGATGTACGCGAGATCGAGTTGCACCCACTCCGTGAAGCCGATCGTGTTGCGGCCTTCGACCTGCCAGAGGCAGGTGATGCCCGGTCGCATCGAGAGCCGGCGGCGCTGTCTCACGTCGTACTCGTCCACCTCGCCGGGAATCGGCGGCCGCGGGCCGACGAGGCTCATCTCGCCGCGGACCACGTTCCAGAGCTGCGGCAGCTCGTCGATGCTGAGACGGCGCAGCAAGCGTCCGACGGGCGTGATGCGCGGGTCGTTGCGGATCTTGAAAACGGGCCCGTCCATCTCGTTGAGTGCGGCCAGCTCGGCGCGGCGCTTCTCGGCGTCGAGATACATCGAGCGCAGCTTGAGCACATTGAAATGGCGCCCGTTGAGGCCGCAGCGCTTCTGGCGGAACAACACGGGACCCGCTGAATCGAGCTTGATCGCGATCGCGGCGATCGCGAGCACGGGCGACAGCAGCAGCAGCAGCGCAGTCGCACAGATCACGTCCATGAAACGCTTGAAGAGGAGCGCCGCGCGGCTGTGGTGCACGACGGCGAAGCTCAACGCCGGATGCATGCCGAACTCCGCGACGCGCGGCTGCGGCATCAGGTCGCCGAAGACGTCGGAGAGCATGGTCACGGGAATCCCGACCGCCGCGCACGTCGCGATCGCCGGCGCGATCGCCGACAGCATCGAGCGCGGGCACGCCACGATCACCTCGTCGATCACCACGCGCCGCATCAGATTGGGCAGCTCTTGCAGCTTGTGGATCGGAACACCGATGAACGACGCATCGACCGGCGTGTCGTACTCATCGAGCAATCCGACCACGCGCTGGCCCCAGGCGGGATGTTCATCGATGAGACTCGCCGCCAGGCGAGCGCGCGGGCCGCTTCCCACGATCAGAACGTGCCGGTAGTTCCGGCCCAGCATGCGCGCCACGCGCAGTCCCGCGTGGATGGCGATCCTGGAGGAGGCAATCAGGGCGAACTGGAGCGCCACCGCGACGGTGGCGAAGGCGGGCCCGACAGAGGGCAGGATCACGGCCACCGCGAGATTCAGGACGACCGCTGCAAGAGCCAGGGCAACCCCGATCCGCGCGGCCACCTGAACGATGGATCGCCGGCGCTGGGACTCGTAGAGCCCGAGCGCGTCGAGCGAAAGCGGCCAGATCGCGACGCCCAACAGCGCAACGAGCAAGAGTGACTCGAGGTGATCGACCATGGCGGCGGGTGACCCACCCGCGAGCCGTACAGCGCCCGCGATACCCGCAGCCGCCAACGCAACGTCCAGGCCGAGAACCAGTTTGTGAAAGCGGTCTGCTCGTGAGCGCAGCATCAGATCAGCGTCTCCCATTTTCTCGGCGGTCAACGCGGTCCGCCTTGGGACCCCTCATCCCCCTCCGAATGAGTGTCCCTGGGGAGTGCAAAGGTCACGCGTTTCGTTGCAGCCCGGTCACCACGGGAGTGCGATGAAAGCGGGCAGAAGCAGCCGTCCCCAATACGAGAATTGGGGATGTCGAAACTCCGGTGGTTCGCCCCGAGGAGGAGCCCGGGCCCAGTGCGGGAAAGCTGCCTTTCCGAGCTGTCACCTGATCCTCAAGTCAGCGCTCCGCGGCGGCGATGACTGGGCTCGAAGGCCCCGGCTGTGGGGGGAGGGCCACGTTTGGCTGTCGAGACGGAGTTCCTGCGCCGCATTCCGATCTTCCGCGAACTGCCTCCGGAGGGACTCGAAGCGGTGGCGCGCGCCTGTATCGAGCGGAGCTATGACCGGGGCCAGGTCATCTTCAACGAGGAGGAGACCGGCCAGACGATGTACATCGTCCAGTCGGGGCGCGTGAAGGTCTCGCGCTGGCTGCCGAGCGGCCGCGAGGTGATCCTCGCGTTCCACCCCGCAGGGGACTACTTCGGCGAGATGGCGCTGATCGACGGCCAGACCGAGCCCGCCAGCGTCACGGCTGTCTCTTCCGCCGTGATCCTTTCGCTCGATCGCTCGCGTTTCCTCGAACTGCTGCAGCAGCAACCCTTCGCGATCGCGCTGTTGCGCGAGCTCTGCAATCGCTGTCGCGAGGCGTGGAAGCAGGTCGCGCTGCTGACCCACGAGGCGGCCGAGGCGCGCGTGCGGATGGTGCTCCACCAGCTTTGCGCCAGCTCGGGGATCGATACGCCCGAGGGCACGCGCATCGACCTGCCGCTCACCCACCGCGAACTCGCGAGCATCGCAGGGGTGTCGCGCGAGACGGTCACCCGGGTGCTGGGGCACCTGATCGAGCAGAACCTCGTGAGTGTCGGCACGGGCCGCCGCCTCGTGGTGCTCGAACCCAAGCAGCTTCTCGACGGAGCCTGCTTCGACTAAACGACCCCCATCGTCTCTCGGGAAACACCCGCACTGTCTCCTCTCATCCGCCCGCGTCGCCCTCGCCGTCAGCGCGCCCCGCTCACGCGATTCAAGTCGCCGTCCTGGTCCATCGGAACTTCGCGCGGCCAGTTCGCGGCCAGCAGCGCGTCGAACGACGCGTCAAAGGCGACCAGCAGGCTGCGTGCGCTGGCCCGGTCGCCGTTCTCGATGCGGGTCGAAACGCGCACGAGCGATCCATCGGCCCGGTCGTGGAGCAGGCGGCCCACGAGATGGTCGAGCAGTTGATCGAAGCCGCCGCGCAGGCCGGTCTTCCGGAACGAGCGGAACCAGTAGTGCACGAGGTGCTCTTCGCCGTCGAGGGACACCACGAGTTCGTTCACCCGTAGCGCGCGATCCACCGCGACGATCTCGTGATCCTCGATCTGCCAGCCTTGCGCCTCGAAGCAGACCCGGGGCGTGTGCTCGGGTGTGCCGCCCCGCGCGGTTCCGTAATAACCGAAATACACCCAGACGACGTCACCGAAGGCGTGTCGATAACGACGCTGAAAATTGTAGTCCGCCTGCAGAATCGACTCGACGGTCGCCTCGAGGGGCACGTCCTCCGACGTCCACGACCCGAAGTGGGTCGGGAGTGTCTGCAGGGCGCTCGCATCGACGCTCGCGCGCGGGCGCAGCGCGAGGCTCCAGGCGATCGATCCCACCACCAACAGGAGGATCGCCACGAGGCCCGTAGTGACCGACTCGCGCTTCAGGGCAGCTCTCCTCCGCTATGCCGCGGGCGGGCTGCGGCCGCGGCCGTCGCCGAGTCGCGGCGCGCGGCTCGGACCCAAACCAACGCCAGCGCGAGCACGGGCCACGCGCCGAGATCGAGAACCGCGCGCGCCGCGTTTGGGGCGCGCGCCGCGAGAAGCGCAAAGGCCAGGCAGAGCAGGAGCGCCTGCGCGACGAATCCCAGCGGTGCGATCCGCGCTGCTGCGCGCAATGCGTCACGCACGCCGCTGCCGGCCCAGACGGCGCCCCACCAGCCGATGCCCGCGAGGTAGATCGCGAGCGGAATCCCGCCGTCCGTCGGCCGGAGTTCGAGTTTCGCACCGGCGATCGCCAGCGAGCGGGGACCCAACACGGCGGGGAGTCCCTGGGCCTCGGCCGCGCCAGCCGCGAGCCACGCGATCGCGCTTTCCAGACCCGGCGAGAGTGCGACAGGCAGCGCGAATGGGGGAGGCACCGCCCACAGCGCGAGCAGCGAGGTGGCGAGGGAAGGCCGGCCCAGGGCTCGGGCCATGCCGATGATGCCGAGCGGCACCCCGGGTCTGCCGAGCCGGGCCACGCTGCCGCCGAACGCGATCAAGCTGAGACCGAGGCCCGCGGCCACCAGCAGGTACCCCCATCTCCGCGGTTCCCGCCGGCGGCGATCACGAGCCGCCGCGGCGATGAACAGGGCCAGCAGCAGGGCGGCAGGGCGCGTCCACGGCTCGCTCGTCCAGTGTCGCACCAGGTCCGCCCAAGACGCCGAGAAGGCGATCCCGAGCGCACTCCACAGGACCAGCTCGCGAGGCTCCCAGGGCGGCGTGGCGCCGGGCGTCGAGCGGGTCGTGCTACCAGGCGTCATCGGCTCCCCGGTTGCGGTGCCGCGGCGGCACCATTCGGCACCTTCGGAGCAACTGGCATCTCGCCGCAGCTCATTCTCATCCGATGGAGTCCTTCTGCCGATCTCGTCGGCGACCTGGCGCGTGCATGAGTGCCAGCATGGCTTCCTGTAGCGTCGCTCGCGAGAGGAGACCGACATCGACGTGCCCTCGCGCGGCCTCAACACCTCTGCCGCCCGGTTGCCCCTCCCGCAACGGGCACGGAGCCCCCTGTCGGTCGTGATCGTTTCGTGGAACACGCGCGAACTCACGCTCGCGGCGCTCCGCTCGTTCCTGCCCGCCGACGACCTGCCGCTCGAGGTCGTGGTCGTCGACAACGCGTCGAGCGACGGGAGCGCGGACGCGATCGAGGCCGCATTCCCCGGCGTCCAGGTGATCCGCAACGAGCGGAACGTGGGTTTCGCAGGCGGCGTGAACGTGGGCCTGCGCGCCTCCCGACATCCCCTCGTGTTGCTGCTGAATCCCGACACGCGGGTCGTGGGCGACGTGTTGTCGCGGCTCGTGGACTACGCCAGCGCCCATCCGGAAGCCGGGATCGTCGGGCCCCGCGTGCTCAACGAAGACGGGACCCTGCAGGCGTCGCGCTTCCGCTTCCCGTCGCTCCTGAACCTGCTGCTCGAGGCCACGTACCTCCCCAAGCTCCTGCCGGGTTCGCGCTTCTTCGACCGCGAGCGGCTCGGCGGAAGCGACGCCGCCACTCCCGCGCGGGTCGAAGCGGTGTCGGGATGCTGCTTCCTCGTGCGCCGCTCCGTACTCGATGGCGTGGGGGTCCTGGACGAGAGCTTCTTCATGTACGCCGAGGAAACCGACTTCTGCTACCGCGCGTGGCAGGCCGGCTTCGAGGTGCACTACGCGCCGGTCGGGGAGATCGTCCATCTGCACGGCGCGAGCAGCCGGCTCGCCTCGCGACGGAACTTCCTGGAGTACCGCCGGTCGATCCTGCGCTTCTTCCGCAAGCACCGCGGTCCACTCGCGACGGAGGGAGCCCGGGTGCTTCTGCTGCTCTTCCTGGTCGCCCGTCTCCCGTACTGGGCGCTGCGGACCTACACGGGCCAGGATCGCGAGACGGCGGCGCAGAACTTCGGCAACTACCGCGCCGCGATCCGCTTCCTGCTGCAACCGCTCGATCGCCTGCTGGACGGCGGGCCGCAGTTCTACTCGGGTCTCGGTACCCCGTAGTAGCCGTACTGGCGCTCCGCGCCCGGCAGCAGGCCTTCGTTCAAGATGGTTCCGATCAGCTTCGCGGGCGGCAGCAGCTCGAGCATCTTCTTGAACGCATTGCGCCGCGTCCGTCCCGCCCGCGACACCGCGACCGCCGCGCCGACCTGCTCGATGATCACGGGCGCATCGGGCACCAGCAGCGTCGGGGGAGTATCGAAGACGATCATCTCGTAGCGGCGTTCGAGTTCGCCGACCAGCGCTGCGAATGCGCCGCTCACCAGCAGCTCGTGGGCGTTCGCCTCGGGGGCGCGAGCGGGATAGACGTCGAGGCCAGGCCTCTCGATTTCGACGCGCGCGTCATCGAGCTGGCAGCTCCCGCGCAGGACGTCGTCGATGCCGCGCGCTTGCGGGATCCCGAGGGCTGCTGCGATCGAGGGAGCGCGCAGGTCCAGATCGACGAGTGCGACGACCCGCCCGCGGCTCAGCGACGCCAGCGCGAGCGCGAGATTGCACGCGACCGTCGTCTTGCCTTCTGCTCGCTCCGAACTGATCACTGCGAGGCTGCGCGCGTTGCGGCGCCCCAACTCGCGGCGGAGCCGCAGGGCGATGTGGCGGGCCGCTTCGGCCGACGCGCTCTGACCGTCCGTGACGAGTACCCGAGAAGGCCACGATTCGCCCTCGAGCTCCGAGATCTCGACGCGCGGCGCGTCTGCCTTCCGTGCGGGCTCGGGGCGCGAAGCCAGTGTGGACGTCTCACGTACCGGCGGCAGCGCATCCGGCTTGGGCGGCGCGTTCTCGCGCGAGCGGCGCAGTGCGTCCGAGATCTCACCCATGCTCACCCCCGCAGCGGCGAAGCGATCCGCCTGGATCGCGCGATGGTCAGCGAACCACTCGCCCACCGCCGGTACCGTGTCGGCAGTTCGGACCGGTCCACTGAGCGAGCGCGCAAGGGTAACCGTCCGGGTCGGTGCGCCCAACGACTTCCGCGCCGGACCGCTGGGGATCCCCGGTGCGCAACCGCTTCTCGCCGACGGCGAGGTGGCGCTCGATCGATCTTTCGTGTCGGAGCCCGTGGTTGCGAACGCCGGCAACTTCGGGTTGCTAGCGCGCCCCCAGGGCGCTACCTCCCCAAAATGATCATTCCTGCCGAAATGCCCCCTCGGCATGCGTTCGTTTGGACCGCGTGCAGCGGGACCGCGTGCAGCGGCGTCCATCGCCACTCGGAGCACTAGCTTCGCCCGCGAGTCCGCGAGGCGACCGCCTCGCCCGTTCCGGCCTCGTCCGTCCCCGCCCCGATCCCTCCCCGATTCTCTGGAACGACCGGCCCCCCAGGTACCGTGTGCCCAGGCCCCTTCGAGGTTTCGATGTCCGAGCTGCTACGCCGTATCGAGGAGTCCGAGGGCCGCGCCCGCGCCCTCGAGGAGCGGCTCGCGGACCCGGATTTCGCCGGCAAGGGGGAGTTCGCGGAGACCGCGAAGGAACTCGGTCGGCTGCGACCGCTGCTCGACGCGGGCGCGCGCTACCGGAAATTGCTGAGCGACCTCGCCGGCGTTCGCGCGATGCTCGAAGAAGCCGACGAGGACCTGCGCAAGGAGGCGCGCGAGGAGATCGCGCGACTCGATCCCGAGATCGAGAAGGTCGCGCGCGAGCTGCGCGTGCTGCTCGTCCCGCGCGACCCGAACGACGACCGCAACGTGATTCTCGAGATCCGCGCGGGCACCGGAGGGGAGGAGGCGTCGCTCTTCGCCGGCGATCTCTTTCGGATGTACACGCGCTACGCCGAAGGCCGCCGCTGGAAGGTCGAGTTGCTGTCGATGTCGGAGAGCAGCTCGGGCGGCGTGAAGGAAGTCGTCGCGTCGATCGCCGGCGACCGCGTCTTCAGCCGCCTGAAGCACGAGCGCGGCGTACACCGCGTCCAGCGCGTGCCGACGACTGAATCGCAGGGACGCATCCACACCTCGACCGTCACGGTCGCGGTGATGCCCGAAGCCGACGAGGTCGACGTCCAGATCGACCCGAAGGAGCTGCGCATCGACGTGATGCGCGCCGGCGGACCGGGCGGCCAGAGCGTCAACACCACCGACTCGGCCGTGCGCATCACGCACCTCCCGAGCGGCCTCGTCGTGCAGTGCCAGGACGAGAAGTCGCAGCTCAAGAACAAGAACAAGGCGATGAAGATCCTGCGCGCGCGGCTGCTCGAGCAGGAACAGGCGCGCGCCGCGGCCGAGCGCGCGGCCGATCGGCGCTCGCAGGTCGGCACGGGCGATCGCGCCGAGCGGATCCGCACCTACAACTTCGCGCAGTCGCGCGTCACCGATCACCGCGCCGGCGTCACGCTCCACAAACTCCCCGCCGTGCTCGACGGCGACCTCGACGAACTGCTCGACGGCGTGCACGTCGCGCTCGCCGAGATCGTCGAGGGGCGCGCCGCGCCGCGTGCCGAGGCGGAGCAATGAGCGGCATGCAGCTCGCCAGCGGGGAGCGAAGCGCGTCGGGAGGCCGCAGCTGGACCGTGCTGGACCTGCTGCGCTGGACGACGCAACACTTCGCCGAGCGCGGCATCGAGACGCCGCGCCTCGACGCCGAGTGCCTGCTCGCGTTCGCGCTCGACTGCGACCGCCTGCGCCTCTACGTGGACTACGAGAAGCCCGTCGAAGAGACGGAACGCGCGCGCTTCCGCGAACTGGTGCGCGCGCGCAGCGGAGCGCGTGTGCCGGTCGCGCTGCTCACCGGCCGCCGCGAGTTCTGGTCGCTGCCGCTGCGCGTTTCGCGCGACGTGCTGGTGCCGCGCCCGGAGACCGAGACGCTGGTGGCCACCGCTCTCGAACGCATGCCGGATCGCGACGCCGAGGTCGCGGTGCTGGATCTCGGCACCGGTTCGGGTGCGATCGCACTCGCGATCGCGAGCGAGCGGCCGAAAGCGCGCATCACCGCGACGGACCTCTCGGCCGCGGCCCTCGCCGTCGCGCGCGGGAACGCGGACGCGCTGGGCCTCTCGGTTCGCGTGCGCTTCCTCGAAGGCTCGCTCTTCGAGCCGGTCGCCGGCGAGCGCTTCGACCTGGTCGTGTCGAATCCCCCCTACGTCGCCGAGCGCGACGCGGCGGGACTCCCGCCGGAGCTGCGTCACGAGCCGGCAGCCGCGCTGTTCGCGGGGCCGGATGGCACCGACGTGTTGCGCGCGATCGCCGCGCAGGTGGGCGAAGTTCTCGCACCCGGCGGCGCCGTGCTCGTCGAACTCGACCCGCGTCAGGCGGACGCGATGAGCGCCTGGTTGCGCGAGGCCGGACTCGTCGCCCTCGACGTCCACCGCGACGTCGCGGGACGCCAGCGCGTTGTTTCTGCTCGCAAGGACGGCTAGGAGAAGGCATGGATCGCATCGTCGTGCGCGGCGGCCGGAGGCTCGAAGGGGAGGTCTGGGCCTCGG
>JAGSPS010000333.1 GCA_018262315.1 Deltaproteobacteria bacterium
CGTCGCGTGGCGGAGGGCGTGGCCGCCGCTCACGGCGTCGATGCCAAGGTGCACGTGATTTCGGGCTATCCGGTGACGGTGAACCACGCGGAGTTTGCGGCGTTCGCGCGCAGCGTCGCGAGCGAAGTGGTCGGCGAAGCCGCCGTCGTCGACATGCGCGCTCCGCTGATGGGCGCCGAAGATTTCTCGTACGTGTTACAGCGCGTGCCGGGCGCCCTGGTCTTCCTGGGCGTGCGCCCGCCCGAAGCTCCCGGTGAGCCGCTCCATTCGAGCCGGATGCAGATCGACGAAGCGGCGATGGCGACCGGGATCGCGCTGCACGCAGCGGTCGCGCTGCGCTGGCTCGCGCAGCACACGGCGTGAGCGAGGCTCGCTGGCCGCTTTCGCCGCGCGCCGCGCGCGTCTTCTACGGCGTGGCGGACGCTTGGCTGCCGTCCGGCGCGGACGTGGACGTGGTCGCTGCACTGGCACCGCAGCTCCGGAATGCGGGCGGGCGACTCCGTCTGGAACTCATGCTCTGGCTCCTCGAGTGGTCGCCGCGCCTGCTGCTGCGCTCGCTGCGCGGACTCTCGTGGATGGAACGGCGCGCCCGCGCGGCCTGGCTCGAACGACTCGAGCACAGCCGCGTGCGGCCCGTCGGGCGATCGCTCGCGTCGCTGCGGACGCTCGCGCTGGCAGCGCACGCCGCCGCCGCGTCCGGCTCGGGCGCGCCTCAATCCTTGCCGGGCGCGTAGTACTCGAAGTCCACGAGGCTCGCCTTCATGAACTCTCGCAGCCGCGTCACCACGCGCGCTTCGAGTTGGCGTACGCGCTCGCGCGTGATGCCGAATTCGTCGCCGACTTCCTGGAGTGTCTTCGGCTCTTCGGCGAGGATGCGCTCCTCGATGATGCGGCGGTCACGCTCGTCGAGCGTCGCTGCGAACTCGTGGACCTTCTCGAGGAAGACGCGGCGCAGTTCGAGGTCGGCGACGTTCTTCTCGACGGACGGAACGTCCCCGGTGAGGAAATCGCCGTGGGTGGCGCTGCCTTCTTCTTCGCGGACCGGAGCATCGATCGAGAGGTCGCTGTGACCGAGGCGCTGCTCCATGTCGATCACGTCGTCCTCGGTGACGTCGAGACGCTCGGCGATCAGCCGGGGCTCCGGCTCGATGCCGAGCCGCTCCAACTCGCGCTTCTCCTTGTTCAGCCGGAAGAAGAGCTTGCGCTGGGCGCGCGTGGTGCCGAGTCGCACCATGCGGATGTTGTCGAGCAGGTACTTGAGGACGTAGGCGCGGATCCAATACGCCGCGTAGGAAGAGAGCTTCACGCCCTGGTACGGATCGAAGCGCTGTACCGCCTGCAACAGGCCGACGTTTCCCTCCTGGATCAGGTCGAGCACGTTGGTCCAGGTGCGGCGGTACTCCATCGCGATCTTCACGACCAGCCGCAGGTTCGCGAGCACGAGACGCTTGGCCGCCTGGGCGTCGCCTTGCTCGACCCAGCGCACCGCCAGCTCGTGCTCTTCTTCGCGCGAGATCGGGGCGTGCTCGCGGAGTTGGGAGAAGTAACGCGAGAGCGCGTCGCTGCGCTCGAGGTCGCGGTGCTTCGGTTCGGGCGCTGCGGGAAGGGTCGATCTCGATGCGTCGAGCGGCGCGATGGCACCGCTTGCCGGTTCGACCGGCGGCGAGACGCTGGACTCGCGGGGACTCACGAAGCGAGGCTAGCAGAGCGTGAAACGAGAACCGGGCCGCGCGCTGTACGCGGCCCGGTTCCGCAATGCTCGTTGCGTCGCTCTACTTATGGAACGTGCGGACGTACGCGATGATGTTCACGATGTCGGCTTCGGGCAGTTGGGCCCAGGGCGCCATCAGCGGGTTGCCGCCGTAGGCGGCTGCGCCGGTCTTCACGACGTTGACGAGGTCGGCGTCGGTACCCATCTTGCCATCCTTGTCGGTGTCGAACTTGAACTCGGCCTTGGTGAAGTCGCGCGGCTTCGGCTCCGGGAGCGCAATCCCCACCGGGCCATCGCCCTTGCCCGATACGCCGTGGCAGGTTGCGCAGTTCGTCTCGAACAACGCCTTGCCTTTCGTGGCGTCGCCCGCGGCGTTCGCGGCGATCGGTGCAACGGCCAGCGCCAGGCCAACCATCACGAGCGACGCGTTGCCGAGCAACACATTCCGAACCAGGTTCCGAAGCATCGATGCATCTCCTCGTACTCTGCCCGGTCTCGACTCGTGACACGATCGACAAACGAGCCGAACAACCTTCGTGCCCTTTGACGCCGGCAACGCGCGTCCATTCGGGCGGGATTTGGGCGCGGAACATAAGAAACGCGCGGCGCAGGTCAAACCACGCCCGCGCTCGGCCATCCCTGCAGCAATTCGGTCACGAGACGCACGCCGACGCCCGTTGCGCCGTAGGGCTGACAGGGTCCCTGCTTGCCCGTGTACGCGGTGCCCGCGATGTCGAGATGTGCCCAGGGCGTCTCCCCGACGAACGCCGACAGGAACGCCGCCGCCGTGCTCGCGCCTCCGTCCCGGCTGCCGCTGACGTTCTTGAGGTCGGCGACTTGACTGCGCATCTCGTCGCGGTGCGCGTCGGCCATCGGCATCCGCCAGGCGCGTTCGCCGGTCGCCTGGCCCGCGCGCGCGATCGCGTCGGCGAGGCGGTCGTGGTTGCTGAAGAGCCCCGAAGTCCAGCTTCCGAGTGCGACGACGCAAGCCCCGGTGAGCGTTGCCAGGTCGATGATCGCATCCGGCTCGAATTGGGTCTTCGCGAAGTGGATCGCATCGCACAGGACGAGGCGTCCTTCGGCGTCGGTGTTCTGGATCTCGATCGTCTGCCCGGACATCGAAGTGAGGATGTCACCCGGCCGGTAGGCGTTGCCGCCGGGCATGTTCTCGGCAGCCGCCAGGATGCCTACCACGTGCAGCGGCAGATCGAGCAGCGCGACGGCGCGCAAGATTCCCACCACCGCTGCCGCGCCCGACATGTCGTGCTTCATGTCGTGCATGCCGCTCGACGGTTTGATCGAGATGCCGCCCGAGTCGAAGGTGATGCCCTTGCCGATGATGCACACGGTCGGACGACTCCGGGCGCCACGCCGCGGCGCATGCTCCAGCACGACGAGTCGCGGCGGGTGGATGCTGCCCTGACCAACGCCGAGCAGCGCACCCATCTTGCGTTTGCGCAGTTCGGCGACGTCGAGCACGCGGCAGCGGAGTCCCACCTCATGCGCCACCTTGCGCGCTTCGGCGGCGAGGGTCGTGGGCGACATGACGTTGGCGGGCTCGTTGGAGAGCCGACGCGCGACGTTCTGGCACTCCGCGAGCGTCGCGCCGAGCGAAGCCGCGTCGCGCGCTGCGCGCAACTCGCCTTCGCGCTCGACGTGGAGCGACACCCGCGCCAGCGCGGGGGGAGCGTCGTCCTTCTTGGTGCGCCAGGTGTCGGGACGGTGCGCCGCCAGCAGCGTCGCTTCGGCCAGCGCGCGGACGGCATCGCTGGTCTTCACGCGCTTCGACGACGGCACCGCGATCGCGAGCGAGCGCACGCGCCGCGCACCCGCTGCGGCCACGGCGCGCCCCCCGAACTGGCGCAGCGCCTCGATGTCGACCTTCTCGGCATCGCCGAGGCCGGCCAGCAACACGCG
>JAGSPS010000098.1 GCA_018262315.1 Deltaproteobacteria bacterium
GCCAGCTCGACCGGGTTCATCGGCGTGGCAATCACGTTGCGATGCCCCATGCCGCCTTCGAACTGGTAGTTCTCCCACGCGTGGTAGACGATCACCTGCGCGTCGACTGAGCGTCGCGCGAGCCTCTGGAAGAAGATGGCGTACCGCTGCGGGTCGTCGACGAAGAAGACCGGATGATTGATCAGGATGAAATCCCTTGTGCCCTGCTCGGCGGCGACGAGCTTCGGCCCGGGCACCCCATCCGCTTGATCGCCATGCCACGCGCATCGCCCGCGATGTCGGGGCGGTTGGGATCCGAGGCGCCGTTGGAAAACCGGATCCAAGCGGGGCAACGAGAGCCCGGTTGGAATACGCCACACGGCCGCTCCGATCGCCAGACAAATCCCACGACGAGGAGATCTAGGAACCCATGCATCTCGAGTGTCCCTTACCTCCAACCTGCGCGAGCAACCTCGCAATGACCAACCGGACCCTGCACAACGCGTCAGATGCCGTCACGTCATCTACCGCTACGAGGAACCGAACCATTGCGGCGTGCAACGGCCAGCCAATCAGCCCGATGCCGCCTCCTTCATGATCTTGACGATCGTGCCCTCCACTTCCTGCGCCACCCGTTCAAGTTGCGGCGCGTTGAACATCGCCAGAAGAGTGGTTGGTTTCAATGTAGCCATGATGGCTTTGCCGCCCTCCTCGTAAATGGAGATCCGGCATGGCAGTGCGGTGGAAACGCTCATGTCTTGATCGAGCACCTTCTTCGCTTGTTGCGGCTGACACACCTCGAAGATCAGGCACTCGCGGGCGAACTCCACTCCCTTCCGCGTCATCGTTTCTTTGAGGTTGTGCACCTGCATGACGCCAAAGTGATTGGCCTGAACGGCGACCTGCAAGGCAGCCGCAACCTCAGTCACGGTCTTGTCAGTAGGTACTTTGATCAGCATGGGTTCCCTTTCGTGCGCGACAGTTCACCGCCACAGGCGGGTCGCGAACGCACGGCTATTTCTTGGACACCTTGTTGTTCACGACGACCAGCAGGACCACCACCAGTACGCCGATCACCGTCCAAATCCACATCCCTCCGCCCATTGAGCCATTCATCCATCCGTCTGCATGATTCATCGCAAAGCTCCTTTCGTTGCGCTGCGACCCGCCCACCATCGGGCAAACAGGAATGTGAGCGGAGGCAGCAACGTCATTTGGAGTAGCGGCCACAGGCCCGCGCCCAGTACGGGCACCACGGGCATGCGCTCCGTGTACGACCAGCGCCCGGAGGCCAGCGCCGCAGGTTCCACCAGGGCCGCACAAGCGAGGCCCAGAACAGCCGCCGTGGCGTAAGTGTTCCACCGACCGCGCAAGCCCCAGCCCAGATCGCCAGCGGCCAGCGCGCCCGCCGCGTAAATTCCCAAGATGATTCCCACGTCACCCGCCGCCGCTCGCGTGCAAAGTCCGAGCGTGCTCGTCCAGGAATGTCCCGCCGTTTCGATGTAGGCGGACATTTGCGCCATTTCCCAGATTTCGTTCAAGACGAAGCTCGTCACCACCGTGGTCGCAAAGAACCGGCTCAACTGCCGCCAAGGCAGCCTGACGTATGCGCTGGATGCGCAGTCTCCGGCGTTTCCAACATGGTTGGCGTGGAGATTGTGCCGCGGCGCGTTGTGCCGCTCAGCGGTCATTTCTGTTGTTTTTGAGCACCCCCCGATTTTTCGTCCATCCCCTCCATCCCCTTCATCATCGGGCACTGCGACATGGATTCCTTGCCCATCTGCATGTGCTCCATCATGTGCCTCATCATCGCCTCCTCCATCTTTGCCTTTCGCGCATCCATGGTGATCCGCTGCTCCACCATTTGGGTGATGACGTCCGCCATCAGGCTCATCTTCTTGTCGTCCGGCGCGCTGTTCATCTTCGCGATCTGCTCGGTGAGTGCAGCGTCTTGAGCCTCGATGTCTTCCTTCATTTTCTGCTTCTGTTCCTTCATCTCCCGGCAGCCTTCCATCATCTTGCCCTCCATCATCGTCTTCCCCTCCGCAGGCTCGGCAGATCGCGCTTGCATGGGAGACCAGATGGACAGGGCCAGGGCCACTGCGAGGCTTGAACGGATGACGAGGTTCGTATTCGTTTGGTGTCTCATGTTCTACTGCATTCCTTGTGTTCTTCGTTTTGTTCGGGGTAGGCGTCCGGCTGACAGGGTACTTGAGGAATCGGTTTCACCGTGATCTGCGCGGGTGCCAACATCCGTATTGCGCCCGAAGGTGCCGATTCCTCGGTCACTCCAATCGGTTCAGAGTGCAAACCGCGTGCCCTCGCGGGTCTGCGACCCTGGGACGCACAGCGCTTCTGCACACTTCCCTTGGCATCGCATCCATCGCCACGCATGTAGGAGTTGCAGTGTGAGTTTCGGAACCACAGAGCCTTCTGCGGTGCGGAACATTTGACGGCGTGATGCGTGGCCAATCGACAGATTGATCGCCGCGAGGATCCGCATCGGCCCGCGGCAGCACGGGCAGTCGAGCACGTCGAGCGCAAAGACGCGGGTGATCATCTGTGCCACACGCGAGGCGGAGTCCGGCGTCGCCGAGGACACTGTGCATGCGGGATCGTTTTCCACAGGAGCCGGGCCGGCAAGCCAAGCGCATCGCATGCGCCGATTCTGTGTCTGGCGATCGCCGGCGCCTCAGCTCATCGTGAGGCCGCCGCTCACCGAGAGCGTCTGGCCGGTGATGTAGGCCGCTGCGTCCGAGGAGAGGAATGCAACGGCCGGCGCGACGTCGTCGGGCCGGCCGAGGCGCCGCATCGGGATCGCGCGCGTGAGCGCTTCGGTGATGCGGTCGCCGTCGGTGGTCGCCTCGGCGAGACCGCGGAACAGCGGCGTGTCGGTGGGCCCCGGGCATACGCAGTTCGCGGTGATTCCGTGGCGCACCACCTCGCGCGCGATCGACTTCGCGAGCGCGAGCAGGCCGCCCTTCGCCGCCGCGTAGATCGCTTCGCCCGAAGACCCGACGCGGCCCGCGTCCGACGAGACCAGCACGATGCGGCCGAACCCCGCTTCGATCATGTCGGGCAGCACCGCGCGCGCGACACGGATCGGCCCACCGAGATTGATCTCCAGCACGCGTGCCTGGAAGGGTTCGTCGGTCTCGATGAACGGACGCATCAGGTCCCAGCCGGCGCACGAGACGAGCACCGTCACCGGGCCGAGGCGGTCGCGCACGGCGGCGAGAGCGAGGTCGACCGAATCGGGGTCCGCGACGTCGATCGGCACGCCGAGCCCGCCGATCTCCGCGGCGAGCAGCGCGGCGCCTTCGCCGTCGAGATCGGCGACGGCCACGGTGCGTCCCTGCGCCGCGAGAGCCCGACACACCGCCGCGCCGATCGCGCCAGCGCCGCCGGTGACGAGTGCAACGCGCGGGCTCGCGGTCATCGGGTCACTTCCTGTGCTTCGAGAAATCCGGCGGGCGCTTCGCGGCGAATGCCTCGATGCCTTCGCGCGCCTCGGGCGTCTCGACGAACAGGTCGAGACCCGCGAACGAGAGCGTGCCGATGCCGGCGATCGACTCGCTGTCGGCGTTGAACGAGTGCTTCAGGAAGCGCAGCGCGGTGGGGCTCTTGGCGAGCATCTCGTCGGCCCAGCGCCGCGCTTCGGCGCGCAACTCGGCGCTCGGCACGACCGCGTTCACGAGGCCCCATTGCAGCATCGTGGCGGCGTCGTACTGCCTGCACAGATACCAGACCTCGCGCGCGCGCTTGTCGCCGAGGATGCGCGCGAGGTACGCGGAGCCGAAGCCCGCGTCGAAGGAGCCGACGCGCGGGCCGGCCTGGCCGAAGCGCGCGTGCTCGGCGGCGATCGTCAGATCGCAGAGCACGTGCAGCACGTGACCGCCGCCGACTGCGATGCCGTTCACCGCGGCGATCACCGGCTTCGGGATGTCGCGGATCACGCGATGCAGTGTCTCGATCTCGAAGAGGCCCGACTCGGACGGGCCGTAGTCGCCGGTTTCCTCGCGCTGCTTCTGGTCGCCGCCGGCGCAGAACGCCTTGTCGCCCGCGCCGGTCAGCACCACGACCCCTACGTGCGCGTCGGCCCATGCCGCCTTGAAGCAGGCGATCAACTCGTCCACGGTGTGGGCGCGAAACGCGTTGTAGCGCTCGGGCCGGTTGATCGTGATCCAGGCGACGCCGCGCTCGACTTCGTAGGCGACGTCGGTGAGCGCGGCGGGGTTCACGCGAGCACCAGCTCCAGCACCGCATCGAGCGCCGGCCACAGATCCTCTTCCGGGATGTTGAGCGCCGGGAAGAGCCGCAACACGGTGCCGGCGGTGACGTTCACCAGCACGCCGCGGTCGATCGCGCGGCGCGAGAGCGTCGCAGCGGCGTCGGCGTCGAGCAGGTCCATGCCGAGCAGCAGGCCGCGGCCGCGCGCGCGGGCCGCAGCCGTCGGATGCGCTGCCGCAAAGCGCGCGAGATGCGCGAGCACGCGCGCGCCGAGCTCGGCCGTGCGCGCGACCAGCCCGTCTTCCTCGATCACGCGCAGCACCGTGTTCGCCGCCGCACAGGCGAGCGGGTTGCCGGCGTAGGTGCCGCCGTGGTCGCCGAGCGACACCGTCTTTGCGACGTCCTCTGTACACAGGAAAGCGGCGATCGGGAAGCCTCCGCCGAGTCCCTTGCCGAGCGTGACCACATCCGGCACGACGGAGCTGTATTCCAGCGCGAGCCACTTGCCGGTGCGGCCGATGCCGCTCTGGATCTCGTCGAGCACGAGCAATGCGCCGGCCTCGCGCGTCAGTTCGCGCAGCCCGTGCAGGTAGCCGTCGGGCGCGACGTGGACACCGCCTTCGCCCTGCACTGGCTCGACCACGAAGGCGGCGGTGTTCGCGTCGATCGCGCGGCGCGCGGCAGCGAGGTCGCCAAAGGGAACGAAGCAGCCCTCCTGCACGATGCGCTGGTACGGCGCGCGGTGCTTCTCCTGCCCGATGATCGAGAGCGCGCCGAGCGTGCGGCCGTGAAACGACTGCGTGGTCGAGACGAACTGGGTGCGGCCGGTCGCGCGGTGCGCGAGCTTCAGCGCGCCGTCCATCGCCTCGGCGCCCGAGGAGACGAAGAAGCAGCGCGTGAGCGCGTCGGGCACGACGCCGAGCAGCCGCTCGCAGAGGTCGAGCTGCGGCACCGTGTAGAAGAGATTGGTGGTCTGCATCAGGCGGCCGGCCTGCTCGGCGATCGTCTGGACCAGCGCGGGGTGCGAATGGCCGATCGCGGTGACACCCCAGCCGCCGGTGAGATCGACGTATTCGCGCCCGTCGGCGTCGCGCACGCGGGCACCGCGGCCCTCGACGATCGCCACCGGAAGCCGCTTTACGACCGGCAGGAACACGCGCGCCTCGCGCGCCGCGATCTCGTCGAAGTGGGTGCCCAAGCGAGCCTCCGCGTCATTTCGCGTCTCGAGACGATCGAGGGTCGAGGGTCGCGACGGCGGCGTCAACCCCGCTACGCTGCCGACGCCATGACCACCCCCCACGCGAACGACGCGGGCTCGCCCGCCGCCCAGCTCAGGGACGGCTGGAATCGCTCGATCACGAACCTGCGCATCTCGGTGACGGACCGCTGCAACTTCCGCTGCGTCTACTGCATTCCCGAGGAAAACATCGAGTGGCTGCCGCGCGGGCAACTCGCGTCGCTCGAGGAGCTGGCGCGGATCGCGCGGATCGCCGTCGGGCTCGGCGTGCGAAGGCTGCGCCTCACCGGCGGCGAGCCGCTGCTGCGCAAGAACCTGCCGAGCCTCGTCGCCGAGCTGGCGGCGCTGCCGGGCCTCGACGACATCGCGCTCACCACCAACGGCACCGAGCTGCCCCGCCTCGCGCGCGACCTTGCCGACGCCGGTCTCGAGCGCGTCAACGTGAGTCTCGACTCGCTCGACCGCGCCACCTTCGCGAAGCTCGCCCAGCGCGACCTGCTCCCGGACGTGCTCGCCGGCATCGAAGCCGCCGTGAACGCCGGCCTCACGCCGCTCAGCATCAACTGTGTCGTGATCCGCGGCACCAACGACCACGAGGTGGTGACGTTCGCGCGCTTCGCCCGCGAGCGCGGCTTCGAAGTGCGCTTCATCGAGTTCATGCCGCTCGAGCACGGCCAGCGCTGGGGCGAGCACGCGCTGGTGCCGGGGCGCGAGCTGCGCGAACGCATCGAAGCCGTCTTCCCGCTGCTGCCCTCGCCCGATCAGGACCCGCATGCGCCGAGTCGCGACTGGGTCTTCGCCGACGGCGCGCCGGGCGTGATGGGTTTCATCGACTCGGTGACGGCGCCGTTCTGCGACGGCTGCACCCGCATCCGTCTCACCGCCGACGGCAAGCTCCGCACCTGCCTGTTCTCGCTGAACGAACACGACCTGCTCGGCCCGATCCGCGCCGGCGCTTCGGACGAAGCGGTCGCGAAGCTGCTGTGCGCGGCCGTCAGCACCAAAGAGCTGAAGCACCACATCACCGACGGCCTCTTCGTGAAGCCGCAGCGGACGATGTCGCAAATCGGCGGATAGCCGATTTGCAAGCGCCGGCGGAGTCGGTGCGCGCAGCGAGCCGTAGGCGAGCGGAGTCGAACAGATTGGAAGAAGAGCAATGACCGACACCATCCTCCTCGAAGGCATCCAGGTCCCGGCAGCGCTCGGTGTCACGGCGGCCGAGCGGCGCATGCGCCGCCCGGTGCTGCTCGACATCGAGGTCGAATACGACCTGCGCGCCTCTGGCCGCAGCGACCGCATCGGTCACACGCTCCACTACAAGCGCATCTTCGAAGTGGTGGAAGACGTCGCCGCGAACCAGCAGCACAAGCTGGTCGAGGCGCTCGGCGAGCGCATCGCGCGCGCCGTGCTCGAGAAGTTCGACGCCCCCGCGATCACCGTGACGGTGCGCAAACCCAAGCCGATCGCGGGCGTGCTCGAACACGCGGGGGTTCGCATCCGGCGCACGCGGAAGGATCTCGGGCTGGGGTGAGCGGCGCGGTCGCGCGGCGTCGGAGAGCCAACAGCGAGGTCGGGCGCGTTCATCGACGCCGCGACGGAAGATCGCGACGCCATCGGGCTGGTGCTGGACGCGTACCTCCGGGAACTCACAGCACATCGCTGGATCGCCTCCGGCGCCCGCGGGGTGCGCAGCTGGCTCGAAGTGCAGCGCGCGCTGAACGGCATCCAGCGGCAGCCCACTTCAGTGGGCGTCGGCAATCGAGCCGCCTGGCCGGAGCACGGCCCTTGACAGAGGGGAGCAAGCAGGATCAAAATGAAAAAAGATGTCAATTTCAAAAAAGACCGATCGATCGCCGAGGAACCCCGTAATGCGAACTCGTCTCGTTTTCACGGTGACCGCTCTGCTGCTGGCCGCACCCGCACTCGCCGAGACCGCTGACTGGCGCGAATCCGCGCAGACCGCGCTGCACCTGCTCGATTACGTTGGCGTCGACTATCCCGAGTTCGTTCGGGGCGGCGAGGTGCTCGACCAGGCCGAGTACGAGGAGCAGCTCGAGTTCGCCGAGAAGGTGGTGACGCTGCTCCAGGGACTTCCAGAACGAGCGGACCGCGCGCAACTCGTCGCCGACGCCGAGGCCCTGCTTCTGCTGATGGAGGCGAAGGGTCCGGGTCCGCGAGTCGCCACATTGAGCGCCGATCTGCGCTGGGCGCTGATTGGCGCGTACGCGCTGGTGGTGGCGCCGAAGCAGGTCCCTGACCTCGCGCACGGCGCGCAGCTCTATCGCGACAACTGCGTGAGCTGTCACGGCGCCGATGGAAGGGGCGACGGCCCGGCGGGCAAGAGCCTGAATCCGGCGCCGGCCGACTTCACCGATGCGGTACGCATCGCCCAGCGCAGCGCCTACGGGCTCTACAACACCATCACGCTCGGGGTCGCCGGAACCGGCATGGTGGCGTACCGGCAACTCACGGACGACGACCGCTGGGCGCTCGCCTTCTTCGTGTCGCAGCTCGCGCTTACGCCGCAGCAGCTCGCCGGCGGCGAGGCCGCCTGGAACTCGGGCCTCCACGCGGAAACCTTCGCGAACCTCGAGAACGTCGCGACGCTCTCCACGGACGAGGTCACCGCGCGCTTCGGCCCAGACGCCGCGCAGGCGCAGCGGTGGCTGCGCGCGCATCCCGAGGCGCTCGGAGCGGTCGCCGTGTCGCCGATCGACTTCACCGTGAAGACGCTGCGCGAGAGCCTGGCCGCGCATCGCAGCGGCGACAGCGCGGCCGCGATGCAGCTCGCGCTGACCGCCTATCTCGAGGGCTTCGAGCTGATCGAGGCGAGCCTCGACAGCGTCGACGCGGAGCTGCGCACCCGGGTCGAGCGCGAGCTGATGGCGTATCGCAGCCAGATCGCGTCGGGCGCGTCGGCCGAGGATGCCGAGCGACAGCTCGCTGGAACCATCGATCTGCTGCAGCTCGCCGAGCAGAAGCTCGAGACCGACCGCCTCGATGCGGGCGCACTGTTCGGCTCGTCCCTGCTGATCCTGCTGCGCGAGGGGCTCGAAGCGATCCTCGTGTTGGCGGCGATCATCGCGTTCCTCGTCAAGAGCGGGCGGCGCGACGCCATGCCTTGGGTTCATTTCGGCTGGGTGACCGCGCTCGTCGCGGGCGCCGCGACCTGGTTCGTCGCGACGTATATCGTGTCGATTTCCGGCGCGAGCCGCGAGATGACGGAAGCCGTGAGCGCGCTGTGTGCAGCGGTGATGCTGCTCTACATCGGCATGTGGCTCCACTCCAAGGCGAACGCGCGCGCCTGGCAGCGCTTCCTCCACGAGCAGGTCGGCGGCGCACTGGGCCGCAAGACGCTGTGGGCGCTGGCGAGCGTGTCGTTCCTCGCCGTGTACCGCGAGCTGTTCGAGATCGTGCTCTTCTACCAGGCGCTGTGGGCGCAGGCCGGCGACGTCGGCGGTGCGCCCCTGGTCGCGGGCGTGGGCACGGCCGCCGCGATGCTGGCGCTCATCGGCTGGGGCGTGTTCCGGTACGGCCTGCGCCTGCCGATCGACCGATTCTTCAAGGCGACGGCGGTGATGCTCGCGGTTCTCGCCGTGATCTTCCTCGGGCAGGGCGTTGCAGCGCTGCAAGAGGCAGGTGCCGTCGGCACGAGCAGCATCGCATTCTTCCGCGTGCCGGAGCTGGGCATCTTCCCGACCGCGCAGACGATCGCGGCGCAGGCCGCCGGCGTCGCGATCGTGCTCGGAAGCTTCGTCTGGGCGGGCCGCCAGCGAATGGTGGGCGTCTACAACACCGATGGGCGCTAGCCGAGCGCGCTTCGGGCTGTCACTCGGAGTCCTGCTGTCCGGTATGGCGTCGATCCTAGTCTGGCCGGCCGCCGCCCAGGAGTCGGGGCGCGAGACGGCGCGAGAAGCGGAGTCCGGCGACCCACGGCGCGAGAAGGAACCAGAGACGGACTCGTCGAGCCTGTGGACGCGCTCGACGCTGACCGGAGACTGGGGCGGTCTGCGCACGTCACTCGCCGAGCGCGGCGTGACGCTCGGGTTCACCCATACCGCGGATGTGATCGGAATCGCCTCGGGCGGCCTTCACCATCGCGCGGAATGGCTCAACGACTGGGACCTGACCCTCGAGGTGGAGACCGAGCCGCTGCTCGGTTGGCACGGCGGGAAGCTGTTCCTCTACGGCCTCGGCCTGTGGAGCACGGGCAGCCCGAG
>JAGSPS010000099.1 GCA_018262315.1 Deltaproteobacteria bacterium
GGACGTGGACGTGGCCGACGCTCCCCGGCCCGAGGAGTCCGCGGCGGCGGCCCCGTCGCGCGGGCTCTCGATGCGCGACGCCGAGCGCTCGCTGGTACTCGCCGCGCTGGCGCGCGCTGGCTTCGTGCAGAAGGACGCCGCGCAGCTGCTGGGCGTCAGCCGCCGCAAGCTCAACTACATGGTGCAGCGCATGGGCATCACGCATCCCTCGTGGCGCCGGAACCGCACACCGAGAGAAGACGAGCAGGAAGGGGAATCCGCGGCGGCGGTTGAAGACAAAAGCTCCATCGGATAAACAGGAGGACTCTCGTCACCCGACGGGAGACGCGAGGACCCCCATGAACTGCTCGACCCTGCAAGCCCCGACGCACCCCGTGGCGGCCGCTCGTTCGCTCGCGCGAGTCGCCCTCGTCGGCGCGCTCGCCGGGGTTCTCGCGCTCGCCGGCTGTCAGAACCAGGAAACGAAGCTGACAGAGCACATGGCGCGCGCTGACGCCTACCTCAAAGAGGGCAAGGCGTCGGAGGCGGTGATCGAATACAAGAACGCGCTCCAACTCGCGCCGAACGACAGCAAGGCGCACTACGGATTGGCGCAGGCGTACGCGGCCAACAAGGAGCCCCAGAAGGCGTTCTGGGAGTTGCAGGAGACGGTGCGTCTCGACGGCAGCAACCTCGACGCGCGTCTCGCGCTCGGCCAGTTCCTGCTGTTCGGTCGCACCGACGAGTTCGAGCAGGCGCTCAAGGAGGCCGAAGCGGTGATCGAGGCCGACCCGAAGCGCTGGGAAGGCCATGTGATACACGCCGTTGCACTCGAGCGCCTGAAGCGCGTCGACGAAGCGGAAGCCGATTACAAGAAGGCGCTCGAGCTGCAGCCCGAGAACCCAGAACTCGTCGGCGCGCTCGCCAGCTACTACGTGCGCAAGGGCGATCGCGACACCGCCGAGCCGATCTTCCAGAAGCTCGTCGAGATGGATCCGAGCGCGCCGAGCCAGCTCCTCTACGGCGGCTTTCTGGCGAGCGACCGGACGCGCGACGCCGATGCCGAGGCTGCCTACAAGAAATCGCTCGAGCTCGCGAAGGACGAGAACCGGGCCGAGGTCGTCCAGCGAGTCGCCAGTTACTACTACGGGCGGGAGCGCTACGACGATGCGGAGAAGACGCTGAAGGACGGCCTCGAGGCCCGCAAGGACGACCTCGATCTGATCTACGCACTCGCCCGCTTCTACAACTCGCGGGGAGACAAGGCGAAGGCCGACGCGATGATCGAGCAGGCCACCAGCGCCCGGCCGAACGACTCGAAGCCGTTCCTGATCCTGTCGGCGTACCGCGGCCGCAACGGAGATCTCGCCGGTGCGCTCGACGCGGCGGAGAAGGCGATCGAGTTCGCACCGGACGATCCGACCGCGCAGCTGCGCAAGGCCGAGCTGCTGATCGACATGGGCGCAAAGGAAGACTCGAAGGAACGCCTCGCACAGGGACGCGCGATCGTCAACGCCGTGTTGGCGAAGGCCCCCGAGCTGCCCGAGGCCTACTTCGTGCGCGCCAAGCTCGATCTATCCGAGCGCAAGCCCGACGACGCCGTCGCGTCGCTGCGCCGCGCGCTCGACCGGCGTGCCGACTGGGCCCAGGCGCACTTCCTGCTCGCGTCCGCTCTGCTGATGCAGCACGACCTCCAGCAGGCGCGCGCCGAGGTGCTGCGCGCCGTCGAGCTGGACGCCGAGTTCGTCGAAGCCCGGCGCCTGCTCACGAGGGTCCACGCGCTGCTCGGCGAGCACGACCTCGCGGTCGAAGAGGCGCGCCGCGTGCTGCGCCAGCACCCCGACGACCGGGAGATGCGCATCGCGCTGGCGCAAAGTCTGGTGTCCACGAACAAGGCCGACGAAGCGCGCAAGGAGCTGGAAGCGATCCCGCCCGATCAGCGCGGCGCGGAAGTGAACTTTGCGATCGGTCGCATCGACATGCTCCAGGGCAAGGGCGAAGCCGCGCGCGAGAAACTGCTGGCGGCGCTCGCGTCGGAGCCCCAGCACCCGGCGATCCTCGAGTCGCTGCTGGCGACGGAGATGGCGCTCGGCAACGCCGAAGAGTCGCTCGCGCGCATCGAGAAGGTGGCGGGCGAGAACCCGAACGACGCCAGTCTGCAGCGTCTGCTGGGAGGCGCGCTGATCGCTTCGGGGCAGGGGCCGGCCGGAGAAGCGAAACTGCGTAGCGCGATCGAGCTCGACCCGAACGACATGGCCGCCTACCAGTCGCTCGCCCGCTATCTGCTCGGCTCGGATCGAGCGCAGGCAGCCATCGCGACCTACGAGTCCGCGTTGAAGAAGCAGCCCACCTCGGCGCCGCTGCAGTTCACGCTCGGGACGCTCTACGAAGGCGTTGGCCAGCGCGCCGACGCGGTGAAGCACTACGAAGAGGCGGTGAGGCTCGACCCGAATCTGGCGCTCGCGAAGAACAACCTGGCTTACATGATGGCGGACGAGGGAAAGAATCTCGACCGCGCCCTCGACCTCGCGCAGGAGGCGAAGGCGGCGCTCCCGGAGAACGGGAGCGTCGCCGACACGCTCGGCTATGTGCTGTTGAAGAAGGGAATTCCCGAGGCTGCGGTTGGCTACCTGCAGGAGGCCGAAGCCAGCTTCAAGCCCGGCGAAGCGGATCTCGGAGTGGTTCGCTTGCATCTCGCGCTGGCGTACGAGGCGAGCCAGCAACCCGACAAGGCACGCGAAACGCTCTCTCGCGCGATTGCGGCGCTCGACGAGCAGCAGAAGGCCGCGAGCGAGCGGGGCGTCGCAAAGCACCCGGAACCCCCTTGGGCAGCCGAGGCTCGCGCGATGCTCGAGCGCCTCTCGGCCGCTCCGGCGGCACCGGCCGCTCCGCCCGAGGGATAGCTTCAGGGTCTTCCGCGACCCGCCGATAGAGGCCGGGGGCCGTGCACCGCACGACTCGGACGGCGCGTTGCGCGCCCTCTGGGTCCGTCCGGCGAGCAGCGCAGGCCCGCGGAGGGATCGCGATGAGGATCACGAGGCTGCTTGTTCTCGGGGTGATCACCCCGCTCGCATTCACGATGCACGCGCTCGCCGAGCAGGGCGCCGCGGCCAACCCCGCCGTCCCGGCGGAAGTCGTCGCAACGCCGGGCGAACCCGCAACGGCCGGGCCGCCCGCCGCGCAGCCGGCGCCGCGCGCCCGGCACACGGTGGCGCTCGGTCCCGAGGGCACGGACGACCAGGGTCGCACCGGTCGCATCCACACCGTCGTGCGTGGCGACACGCTCTGGGACATCTCCGAGGCGTACCTCGGCACGCCGTGGGTGTGGCCCTCGATCTGGAAGGAGAACCCGCGCGTCGCCAATCCGAACCGCATCTACCCGGGCAACCGGATCTGGATTGCGCCGGGCGAAATGCGCCAGCTCAGCGACGACGAGGCCGTCTCACTGACGAGCGGCGGCCAGCCGCCCGCCTCGACCGGCGACGCCTCCGTGCAGCCGATGCGCATCCAGGAAGTTCCGAACATCGAGCAGGTCGGCTTCGTGACGGCCGAGCAGCTCGAGACGGCCGGTGCGCTGCTGGCGAGCCCGGAAGCGGAGAAGATGCTCTCCGCCCATCGCCGTGCCTACATCAGCCTCGGCGAAGGGCAGGTCGAGGTCGGCGATCAGTTCACCATCGTGCGCGAGAACGAGCGCGTGCGCGATCCGGAAACCAATCGCGTGCTCGGCATCCATGTCGACAAGCTCGGCTGGCTCGAGGTCACCAAGGTCGGTCCGGAAGCGTCCGAGGCGATGATCCGCGTCTCGTACGAAGACATCACGCGCGGCGACCGCCTGATCCCGCGCGTCGAGCTGTCGCGCGAGGTGCCGGTCCACGTGGGCGCGACCACCGTCGAAGGTCAGATCGCGATGAATCCCAAGGAGCGCAGCCTCACTGCGCACTACGACGTCGTCTACCTGAATCGCGGTACCGATAGCGGCCTCGAGGTGGGCAATCCGCTCGAGGTCTACAAGCCCGGCGCCGTTGCCGTGGACGACGAGACCCGGGTGAAACACCGGCTGCCCGACGATGTGATTGCCAACCTGCTCGTGATCTCGGCGAATCCGGATGCCTCGGTTGCGCTCGTCACGAGCACGCACCTCGACTTGAATCGCGGAAACCTCTTCCGCAGCGCCGAGAACGAAACCACGAGCCAGGCCGCTCCGGCGAGCGCGCCGCTCGAAGGCATGCAGTGGACGGCTCGCACGATCGAGAAAGGCGACGCCGGGCATGGCACGGCACCGCCGGCCAAGGCGGCTCCGCCCGGCGCTCGTCGCTGATCGCAATCGATGTCTCCGAAGGCGTCGCGCTCGCGAGAGCGCGGCGCCTTCGCTATTGGAGCAGGCGGCCCCGGTCCCGGGAGCCTTTTCGATGTCGTTGCCTCTCGACCCGCGCGACGAGCGCCCCGTCGCGCGCGCTGCGCTGCACGCGTGGCTCGCCTTCCAACTGCGCGCGGCGCTGCATCCGGAAACCGCGCGTTCGCAGCTCGCGCGCGCGATGGGCCCCGTCGCGGCGCTCGCCGCGCAAACCGGCGAGACGCCCGAGCAGGTGCTCGGAACGCGCGCGTTCGCGGACGTCGTCGCGCAGCTCGTGCGCGCCGGGGTGCGGATGGTTCCATTCGGTTCGCCGGCGTATCCGGAGCGGATCGCCGCGCTCGCCGATGCGGCGCCGCTGCTCGGCGTGCGCGGCGACCCGGCGCTGCTCGCAACCCCCTTCGTTGCGATCGTGGGCGCGCGCGCGCCCACGCGGCTCGGGCTCGACCTCGCACGCAGCCTCGCGCGCGAACTGGCTGCGCACGGCATCGGGATCGTCTCGGGACTCGCGCGCGGCATCGACGCCGCCGCGCATCGCGGTGCGCTCGAAGCGGGCGGCGTCACCGTCGCGATCCTCGGCTGCGGCCCCGAGCAGGTCTATCCGGCGGAACATGCCCAGCTCGCGGCCGAGATCGCCGCGTGTGGCGCCGTCATGAGCGAACTGCCGGTGGGCGCGCCGCCGGCAAAGCATCACTTCCCGCTGCGCAATCGCCTGATCTCGGCGCTCGCCCACGCGGTCGTGGTGGTCGAGGCGCGCGCCCGGAGTGGATCGCTCGTCACGGCCCGCCACGCCGCCAACCAGGGTCGCGATGTACTCGCGGTTCCCGGCGCGGTCGGAGCACCCACCAGTGAGGGTCCGAACCAACTGCTGCGCGACGGCGCCTGGCCCGTACTCGACGCCAGCGACGTGCTCGCCGTGCTCGGCTTCGGCCCGGCCACGCCAGTCGAGCGGGCGAATCGGGCGAGCCGCGAACGCAGCGAGGTGCGCCACCGCGCAGCATCGAGTGCTGCACTGCAACGCCCGCTGCTCGATCCGGCGACGAACGCGCTGCTCGACGCCATCCATCGCGATCCTGCGACGCGCGACGAACTCGCCGAGCGACTCGGTCTCTCGCCGCAAGGACTCGCGCGGCAACTGCTCCCACTCGAACTCGAAGGCGTCGTCGCGGAGGATCGCGACGGCAGGCTTCGCGTTCTCCTCGAGCGCTAGCGCGTTATGATCCGCCCGCCCATGCAATCCCATGCAGGAAGCGCGACACCGCCGTGCTTGGTCGTCGTCGGAGCCGGCCTGGCCGGCTGCGAAGCGGCCTGGCAAGCCGCGCGCCGCGGGATCGGCGTGCGGCTCTACGAGATGCGACCGCTGAGCCGCTCGCCCGCCCACACGAGCGGCGACTTCGCCGAGCTGGTGTGCAGCAACTCGCTGCGCTCGGCGCAGCTCACGAACGCCGTCGGCCTGCTCAAGGAAGAGATGCGCCGCTGCGGCTCGCTGGTGATGCAGGCGGCCGATGCGGCTGCGGTGCCGGCCGGCAGCGCGCTGGCCGTCGATCGGGTCGCGTTCGCACGCCACGTGACGCAGGCGATCTCGGCGCACCCGAACATCGAAGTGCGCCGCGAGCGCATCGCCAAGGTGCCCGACGGCCCGCAGGTCGTGCTCGCCAGCGGGCCGCTCACCGATCCGGAACTGGCCAGCGAGCTGCGCGCCCTCGTCGGCGAGGACTCGCTCTATTTCTACGACGCCATCTCGCCGATCGTATACGCGGATTCGCTCGAGCCCGGGGTCGCGTTCCGCGCCTCGCGCTGGGAGCGCGGCGACGACGGAGAGGGCGACTACCTGAACCTGGCGCTGGACCGCGACGGTTACGAAGCCTTCGTCGACGCGCTGCTCGGCGCCGAAAGCGTGCCGCTGCACGAGTTCGAGAAGGCGGCGTACTTCGAGGGCTGTCTGCCGATCGAGGAGATGGCGCGACGCGGGCGCGAGACGCTCGCCCACGGACCGATGAAGCCAGTGGGCCTCGAGGATCCGCGCACCGGCAAGCGCCCGCACGCCGTGCTCCAGCTCCGCCACGAAGATCGCCGCGGGGCGCTCTACAACCTGGTGGGCTTCCAGACCAAGATGCGTGTCAGTGACCAGCAGCGCGTGTTCCGTTCGCTGCCCGGACTCGGGCAGGCGGTCTTCGCGCGCTACGGCTCGGTACACCGCAACACCTTCCTCAACGCGCCGCGACAGCTCACGGCGACGCTCGAGCTGCGCGCGCGGCCGGGCGTCTTCGTCGCCGGGCAGATGGCCGGGGTCGAGGGCTACGTCGAGTCCGCCGCACTCGGTGGCCTCGCGGGCCTCTTTGCCGCGGCAGCTGCGCGCGGCGAGTCCGCGCCGCCGCCGCCCGCGAGTACCGCACACGCCGCTTTGCTGCGTCACCTCGGCGAAGCCGACCCGGAGCACTTCCAGCCGATGAACGTGAACTGGGGACTCTTCCCGGCGCTCGAGCAGGCGCCGCGCAAGCGGCCCCTGCGCAACCTGGCGCTCGCCGCACGGGCGCTCGCGGACCTGGCGCCCTGGCTCGCACGGACGGAGCCGGCGTCGTGACGTTCGCCGAAGCCGCGCGTGCCTTCGACCGCCATCTCGCCGCCGAGCGCAACGGCTCGCACCACACGCGGCGCGCCTACGCCTCGGACGTCAATCAGCTCGCGATCTTCCTGGGCACCCGATCGACGCCTTACGGTGTCACACCCGATGCGGTGCGCGCATTCCTCGCCAGTCTGCACAGCTCGCGCCATCCCGCGTCGGTCGCGCGCAAGCTGGCAGCGCTGCGCTCCTTCTTCCGGTTCCTCGTGCGCGAGGAGGTGATCCCGCGCGATCCGACTGCGGGGCTGCGCGGGCCGAAGCAACCGCGGCGCCTGCCGCGGCCGCTGTCGGTCGACGATTGCCAGGCGCTGGTCGAGGTCGAGCCGGTGTCATCCCCGCGCCGCGCACCCGCGCGCGAACGCGATGCCGGCGAGCGACTGCGCGACCGCGCACTGCTCGAACTGCTCTACGGCGCGGGCTTGCGCGTCGGCGAGGCGGTCGCGCTCGACGTGCGCGACGTGGACTTGCTGGCGCGCGAGGTGCGGGTGCTCGGCAAGGGCCGCAAGGAGCGCGTCGTCCCGCTGCCGCAGGCGGCGCGCCAGGCGCTCGGCGCCTGGCTCGAGTCGCGCCGCTCGCCGGGCTACCAGGCCGAGCCGCTCTTCCCGTCATTCGCGCCAAACGCGCGGCGCCGCCGCATCGGTGCGCGCGCGGTGCGGCGGATCCTCGGGCGCCGCGCCCTTGCTGCGGGTGTCGCCGATCACGTGCACCCCCATCGGCTTCGACACAGCTATGCGACGCACCTGCTCGACATGGGCGCCGACCTGCGGTCCATCCAGGAACTGCTCGGACACACGAGCTTGTCGACCACGCAGCGCTACACCGCCGTCTCGGCGGCGCGTCTCGTCGAGGTCTACGACAAGGCGCACCCCAGAGCGCGGCGCTCCTCGCCGCGCAAGGAAACCTCGTGACCCCGCGGATCCGCGCCACCACCGTCCTCGGCGTCCTCCGCGACGGCAAGATCGCGATCGCCGCCGACGGGCAGGTGACGATCGGGCAGACGATCGCGAAGCACGGCGCGCAGAAGGTGCGGCTTGCGGGCAAGGGCCGCGCGATCGTGGGCTTTGCGGGCGGCGCGGCCGACGGCATGGCGCTGCTCGAGCGACTCGAGGCCAAGCTCGAAGCGCACACCGGCAACGTGCGGCGCGCGGCGGTGGAGCTGGCGCGCGAGTGGCGTACCGACCGCGCGCTACGCCGGCTCGAGGCGATGCTGCTGGTCGGCGATCCCGGCGCGCTGCTGATGGTCTCGGGCAACGGCGACGTGTTGGAACCCGACGACGGCATCGCCGCGATCGGTTCGGGCGGCCCCTTTGCGCTGGCCGCGGCGCGCGCGCTGCTCCGCAAGACGGCGCTTTCCGCAGAAGAGATCGCGCGCGAAGCGCTCGGCATCGCCGCCGAGGTCTGCATCTACACCAACGATCAGATCCAGGTGGTGACACTGCCGTGACCGCCCCGCGCACCTTCACGCCGCGCGAGATCGTCTCCGAGCTGGACCGCTACGTGGTCGGCCAACGCGAGGCGAAGCGCGCCGTGGCGATCGCGCTGCGCAACCGCTGGCGCCGCCAGCAGGTGGCGGAAGACCTGCGCGATGAGATCGCGCCGAAGAACATCATCATGATCGGGCCGACGGGCGTCGGGAAGACCGAAGTCGCGCGCCGGCTCGCGAAGCTCGCACAGGCGCCGTTCATCAAGGTCGAGGCGTCGAAGTTCACCGAGGTGGGCTACGTCGGGCGCGACGTCGAGTCGATCGTGCGCGACCTCGCCGACCTCGCGGTGCAGATGATCACCGAGGAGGAGAAGCGCGCGGTGCGTGCCAAGGCGGAGGAGCGCGCCGAGGAGCGCATCCTCGACGCGCTGCTGCCCATCCCCGCGGCGGTCGTGCCCGAAGCCACGCCCATCCGCCCGGAGGGCTACGCGGCGCCGGGCGGCGAGACGCGCGAGAAGCTGCGCAAGATGCTGCGCCAGGGCCTGCTCGACGAGCGCGAGATCGAACTCGAGACGGCCGACTCGGCGGCGCCGCAGATGTCGATCTTCACGCCGCAGGGCGTCGAGGAGATGGGCGTCCAGTTCAAGGATCTGCTCGGCAACTTCTTTCCCAAGAAGACGCGCCGGCGGCGCCTGAAGATCCCGGCCGCGCGCGAGAGCTTCGCCGCCGAAGAGGCGACCCGCCTGGTCGACATGGAGCGGGTGCGCGAGACGGCGATCGAGCGCGTCGAACAGACCGGCATCGTGTTCATCGACGAGATCGACAAGATCGCGGCGCCGTCGGCGGGCGGGAAGCAGGGGCCCGACGTGTCGCGCGAGGGCGTGCAGCGCGATCTGCTGCCGATCGTCGAAGGTTCGACGGTGCAGACCAAACACGGCGCCGTGCGCACCGACCACATCCTGTTCATCGCGGCGGGCGCCTTCCACGTCGCGAAGCCGTCGGACCTGATCCCGGAGCTGCAGGGGCGCTTCCCGATCCGCGTCGAGCTGTCGAGCCTCACGCAGGAGGATTTCGTGCGCATCCTCACCGAGCCGGACAACTCGCTGGTGCGCCAGTACGTCGCGCTGCTCGCCACCGAGGACGTGCACCTCGAGTTTCGTGACGACGGCGTGCGCGCGCTCGCCGAGATCGCGGCGCAGGTGAACGCGCGCACCGACGACATCGGCGCGCGCCGGCTGCACACCGTGATCGAGCGGCTGCTCGACGAGGTGAGCTTCGACGCGCCCGA